>JBATUM010000069.1:0-19416 GCA_049671145.1 Promethearchaeia archaeon | reverse complement strand
TCTCAAAAGTTTTATTATTTTCCATACTAAATAATCGAAATTATTTTTAAATTATATCTTAGAATATGCTTAAAGAAAAGAAGGATGATTAAAAAGCTTTATAAATTGAACGATTTTTTACTCTCGTGTGGTAAGATTTACCCATTTTAATAAATTGATTAAAATTGTTATATATTAACTGGTTTATATATGATAATTTCATTTTAAAAAGCTAATAGTGAAGACATTTTTATTAAACTACGAAAACTACTAAAATATTTTTAATTTAAAAAAAGGAAAAAAATAAAATTTAATCTAATCCAGGAACTTTTGATCCTCTAGCGCTGATAATTCTATCAACTCTCAATATTAAATTTGCCAATTCACTTCCAGACTTTAAAACGTGTTGTACTAATGCAGCAGGTTCAATAATGCCTTTTTTAAAGTTATCCTCTATAGTATTTGAAATCGTGTCTATTCCAATCCATTTATCACTATCGGTTTTATGCGCTGCTCTTAATTCGGTCATTTTTTCAATCTCATCTAAGCCAGCATTTTTAATTAATGTTTTAGGAATCTCTTCAAGGGCTAAGGCGAACGCTGTAATAGCTAGTTGTTCTTTCCCACTAACTTCATTAGCATACTCTCTTAATCTCTTTGCTAATTCGATATAAATAGCTCCACCACCTGCTACAATCTTTTTAGTATCTATTGTTTTGGCAATAACTGATAAAACATCATGTAAGGTTATTTCTGCGGTACTTAATATTTTTTCTAAACCTCCTTTCAATAAAATTGAAACGGATTTTGGATTCCTACAACCAGCTAGTATTGTGTAATCATCTTTATCCAACTTTTCAAATTTAATAGTCTCAGCATAACCTAAATCTGCTTCTGTTAGTGAAGGTAAATCATCAATTCTTTTAGCTCCAGTTGCTTTTAATACTGCTTTTAAATCATCTTCGCCCACATTTTTTATTGCTGCTATTCCTTCTCTAGCTAGATAAGCTCCAAATTTATCAGAAATATCTTGGCTGTTAATAATAATGTTTACTCCTAATTCTTTAAATATATTCAAGTAATCGGTTAATATTTTTTCCTCTTGGTTTAAAAATTTCTGAATATCAGCAGGATTGGAAATTCTTATTTGAGCATCAAATTCCGTTTTAACTACATCAAGTTTTCTTCTTATAACAGCAATTTTTGCATTTTTAATTATATTTGGCATAGCATGATTGACTTTTTCTTTCTGGATATAAACTCCATTTATCAATTCTGAATCATGAAGGGATTTTCCAGGTGCTTTTACAATTTTTACGTTGCCAACTTTTGGGAAAGTTGTGCCTTCCTCATCTTTGATATGATTTATTGCTTTCAGGGCTAAATCTGCAAAAAAGTCTTTTATTCCAACCACATCTTTTGAATTCATTGCAGTTTTAGCTATATTTTTAAGAAGAACTTCATCATCAATAGATATATCATCTGCAATTTTACTTAAAATTGAAAGAGCCCTATCTGCTGCTAATTTATAGCCATGTGTAATGGGTTTTGGATGAACATTTTGTTCTATTAAATCTAAAGCATTATTTAATAAACTAGCAGAAAATATAACTGCTGTAGTGGTTCCATCTCCTATTTTTTCATCAATTGCTTTTGCTATATTGACCATCATATTGGCAGCGACATTTTCAATATCAAGATTTTTTAAAATTTCTGCTCCATCATTAGTAATGGTTACATCACCCATACCATCCACTAACATCTTATTCATTCCCTTTGGACCTAATGTAGAACGCACAGTTTCTGTAATCGCCATCATAGCATTGATATTATGCATTCGAGCTTCTTTCTCTTTAGTTTCCTCAGTTCCTTCCCTTAAAATTAATATCGGTACTGACATCTCCAATACATCTTAAAATTATTTTATTGACTTTTATACTAAAAAAAAAATTTACTGCATTTTTTAGTTGCGCGTGATTAAATAATTTTATGATTTAGAGATCATTATAAAAAGTCTTTGAAACCATAAAAAATAATTGAAATTTTTTTAATAAAAAGAATAAATTATAAATTTTATTCAAAATAAATAATATTGGTTTTATAATATTTTTAATCTCCTGTTGGTATTGTTTATAAATGAAAAAAGAAAAAACTTTAGATGATATCGATAGAAGTATCATACGCATTCTTCAAGAAAATGCTAAAACTTCATATCGCGAAATTCATGAAGAACTAGGTATCTCAATTGGGACTATTCACAATCGCTTATCTAAATTGGAAAACAATGGAATTATTGAGGGATACACATTAAAACTCAATAATGAAAAGCTTGGATACAAATTGATATTTTTGATAAGAGTACAAATAGATGGGAAGCATACTGCAGATATATTAAGTCAAATTAAAGAAAAACCTGAGATTTGTTCAATTTTCCACACTACTGGAGAGCAATCTGCCTGTTTAGTATGCCGATTTAAAGAAGCGGGCGATGTTCATAATTTTATTAGAGAATTGAATGAAAAGGAGTATGTGACTAAAACAATTTCTAATATGGTATTAAAGGAATATAAAAACTCATCATCCATCATTGGGCTGTAATTTTCAAAAAATCAATTAAACTTCTTTTTTAGATTTGAAATCCAAAGAAATAGAATTTATACAATACCTTTCCCCAGTTGGTTGAGGTCCATCCTTAAATACATGGCCTAAATGACCTCCACATTTTGAGCAGAGAACTTCCGTACGTATCATTCCATGAGTTAAATCTTTTTTTTTCGAAATTTTTTCATTTTTTATTGGGGTATAAAAACTAGGCCAACCAGAGCTTGATTTAAATTTTGTATCAGACTCAAATAATGGCGTCCCACAACCTGAACAATAATATGTTCCGTTTTCATGATTGTCCCAATACTTCCCTGTAAAAGGTTTTTCAGTACCTTTTTGGCGAAGCACATAATATTGTTCTTTACTTAATTTTTTTTTCCATTCCTCTTCTGAAATGCTATTTTTTCTTTTCATAACAAGATATAAATAGTAAATAGATAAAATATACGTTCTGTTTATAATTTGTTAAGAAAAAGGAATTTGCATTATAATAGTAAGGAAATTTAAAAGAAGATACTTTAATTTATAATCTAGCATATTTTATTTTCATATACCTTATTCGGTTCAAAAACTTTATTGCCTTTTATTTTCAATTCTCCATTAATAAATTCATTATAGAAACATGAATAATATCCAGTATGACAAGCTCCCCCAATTTGTTTTATCATAAACAAGAGGGAATCTTTATCACAATCAGTGATGATCCTTTTAATTTCTTGTACATAACCGCTTTCTTCACCTTTTTTCCATAATTCTTTACGTGTTCTCGAAAAGTAGTGGGCATATCCAGTTTCTAAAGACTTTCTTATAGCTTCTTTATTAGCAAAAGCTAGAATCAAAATTTCATTTGTTTTATAATCTTGAGTTACTACAGGTATTAAGTTTCCTTCAATTTTTGAGAAATCTAAAAGATTAATTAGTTTATTTATATCTTGTTTAGAAAATTTCAACATGGATATCAAAAATTTTTATGTTTTTATTATTTTTATTATTATGACCAATTTTTTAAGTTATGATCAAAATGCCAAAATATAACAAAGAAATAAGGATTGATCCTTGGGGTACAACGAGTTTATTAGAGGAAGACTATGTTAGACTAATAAAGGAGTTTGGAATTCAAGAAATTGATGAAAAAGTACGGCAAAAAGCTATTAAAAACCGATTTATTAGGAGAAAAATCATTTTTGGTCATCGAGATCTTCAGAGTGTATTTAAAGCAGTTGAAACCCAACAACCTTGGGCAGTAATGAGCGGAATCAAACCATCTGGACCTTTTCATCTTGGAACATCAACCACTGCTTTAGAAATTATTGAATTTCAAAAAATGGGCGGAAAAGCGTATTATGGTATAGCAGATATTGAAACATGGGAAGACAATGGATTGACCTACGAAGAATCTGAAGGATTTGCAATTGACAATATAGCAGATTTATTAGCCTTAGGATTAGATCCTGATCCAAAAAAAGCATACATTTGGAGACAATCAGAAGAACCTATTGTAAAAGATGCGTGTTTTAAAGTAAGCAGACTAGTTACCCAAAATATGTTAAATGCAATTTATGGAGAAAAATCATTTGGATTATATCTTTCTGCTCTCGTTCAAGTGGGTGATATCGTTCTACCACAAATTCTTGATGGCCCTCAACCAACAATTGTTCCCGTTGGGATAGATCAAGATCCCCATATTCGTCTTACGAGGGATCTCACACGTAGATATTATAATGGTTTCTTTTTACCAGGAGCAACATACCATTATTTATTAGCTGGTATAGATGGATCCGAAAAAATGGCAAAGAGAAATCCAAATAGTTATTTCACCTTCAATGAACCTTTAGAAGTGATTGAAAGAAAGATTATGGGTGCATTGACAGGAGGGCGTCGAAATAAGGAGGAGCAACGACAATTAGGAGGAGAACCTCAAAAGTGTATGATATATAAAATATTAATGTATCATTTTGAAGATGATGATGATAGATTAACTGAAGCGTTTCAGGATTGTATACGTGGAGAGTTAATGTGCGGAGATCATAAAAAAGAATGTGTTGAAAAAGTGCTTAAATTTATAAGAGAACACAAAAAGAAAAAAGAAAAACTACTTGATAAAGCAAAAGACATCCTGAAAGTCGAATGAATTTTTAATTCTAAGTTCTTAAGTCAAAATTGGCATTAAAATATCTTTTATTTCTATTAAAAATTCTGAAAAATTTTCCATAAATGGTTCTTTATATTTTTCTTGGATAATCACAGAAATAAATAAGGATTCTTCTCCAATCTTTATCCTATGTAAATATGATAATAACCCACTGCCATTTGTAGTCAAGTTGTATTCCGTTTCATAAGATTCCTCTTGCATTCTTTTAAGTAAAAATAAATGTTCTTTAATTGATTCTAGTAATTCAACATAATATTCCGGTTCTATTTCACTATTATAAAATTCACTGATAATGATTCCATTTCGATCAAATAAAATCAATGATTTACAGCTAAATTCGTGGATATAATTTTCAAGTAAGTCCGACAAATCGAAAAATTTCTCATCAAAAACTGACAACCCATAAGAAACAAGCTGCACAATTGAAAGCAAATCATATATAGAGGTCTGCTGAAATAGCACTTTAAAATTCGAATATTTTTTAATGATATCTTCCCTTATACTTTCAATTTCTTCTATATAAACGCCATTAGTTCTGATTTCGGGATCAAATTTATGAAACGAAATTATAAGGGGAACATCCATCTTATTACGTTTAAAATGCTGTAAAATCATATCCAAATATTCAAGAGATGTTTCATATCTTTCCTTATCTTGAATATCTATAATGAAAAGCAGCAAGTCGGTTCCATCAAAATATATATCTTGTTTCTTTTCATATAATTCACGATACTGAGTTTGACCACCACAATCCCAGAAAATTACTTTTTGATTTAAAAAGTATGTTGTATGATACTCCACTCTGATTGTTGGAGTGAGTGAGATGATATCCCTGTGAAAATCATATTTTTTATCTAAAGCTGTTAAAATAGAAGTTTTACCTGCATTATCCAAACCTGATACAATAATTTTTACTAGCCTTTCCATAATTTGTTCAGTTCTTTATATGGGTTATTCACGTGAATTTTAAAAATGCAAGACAGTTAAAATATTAAACAACAAATTTTTATTAGAAAGTGAAAGTCATCATTTTTAACCTTATGTGAATCCAAAGGAATTTAAAATAATATTCCAATATTTTTAGAATAATATTGTTGTACTTTAAGAATAACATTTCTATGACTTAAGGATAATATTCCTATTTTTAATTGAAAATGATCTATATATTTTCAAAATAACTTTCAAAGGTGAGTTAATTGATTGAAGAAGAAAGAAAATTTTTGAATGAATTGGTTGAGGAAGAAAGCAAATTTTTGGAATTTTTGCATCATCAAATTAATCAGAAGGAAACATTTGATAAAGTTGTAAGGAAGATACCATTATTTAAAAATAAAATCCAAGATTGTCATTATACTATCCTAAAAATGATAGACATTGGCCGTAGAGATGTATATAATATGTTGGTTCAGGAATTTAACAAACTACTAACAAAAAAATAAATTTTTTTATTAATATTTATTCTCCAATTATCTGACAGTACACTCTTCGATATCGCGGTTTTTCATCAAATTCACAAAAGATTATTTGTTGCCACGTACCCAAAATTAATTTTTTATTCTGAAATGGAAATGTTTGAGACGTCTTAAGGAGGAAACTTCTTAAATGACCTGCACCATTATGATCCCCCCAGGTTTTATGATGATGATAGTTGCTTTTATAGGGGGTTAGCTTTTCCAAAAGGTCTTTAATATCGTGCTTTACTAGACCTGGTTCATATTCAGTTGTAGATATTGCACCAGTAGAACCTGCGACATGTACATTCACTATTCCCGTATTTATATGACTTTCTTTAATTATAGTCTTAACTTGAGAAGTAATATCTATTACATCACAAAAGGGTTCCGTTTTTATTTCAAAATTTTTTAATTGGACTGTCATTTTTCCTTTTTTGAAGATAAGAATTTAATTTTGATGTAAATAATGTACAATAGAAAAATAATTTTAAGTAATTTTTTAATAATTATATTTAAAGAATTGTCAGATTCTTAATGCTAAGGATAAATGGTAAGTTTATTTAATATTCTTAATTAGATTATTTTAAAGCTACAAATATATCTTATTTATTTTGAATCAATATGAGTGAAAGATTAAAAGAATTTTATAAAAAAATCCATAACCCAAAAAATAATATTCCTATTTACGCGACAATACTAGTACGTTCAGCAAGAAAATTACTTGATTTTAAAATTCGAAAAGAACCAGAAAGTATTTTGAGAGTTATTGTTCATGATGAGAAAAAAACAGGATGGTTTACTCATTCATTTCATATTCCAATTAAGAATTTAGGTCTTTCTCCAGATTCAAAAGATAAAGAAATATTAGCACATCTAAGTGATCCTAGTAAAATACCTAATAAAGCTACAAAAGAATTTGTAGAAGATATTTTACGGAAGTATATTAATATTTTACCTGAAAAAAAAAGAAATTACTTTAAAACAGAAAGATTTAAGAAAAAGAAAGAGTTTCAAACTGGTGTAAAATTAAAAGGATTTTGATTATTTAATTTTACTTCCAGGAGTTATTATTTTTCCTCTTCTCTCATCAATCTTCAATAAAAACGGCTCATTATCAAAATCAGCTGCTAAAAGCATCCCCTGACTTTCAAATCCCATTATCTTTCTTGATTTCAAATTTACTAGAACTATTATTTTCTCGTTTATTAATTCATCAGGCGAATAATAACTTGCTATACCTGTTAATATTTGTCTTACCCCAATATCTCCACAGTCGACCTTAAGCTTGTATAGATTTCTTGATTTTTCAATTTTCTCACAATTTTTAACCAAACCTACTCTAATATCTAATTTTAAAAACTCTTTATACTCAATTTCCATGATAAATCATCCCCTTAATGGCATTCCGTCAAAACTCATAAATTCTTTCTTATTAGGTTTTTTTTCACGATAAGGATTTTGAAGATCTTGAATTTTTCGAGCGAAAGTCATATAGCCTGTGTGTCCAACCATCCTCGTGAATGGCCTTGTAGCATTCTCTTTCACTTGGATTTTTCTTTTAATTAGTTCGTATGTATTAATATCAAAAAATCCATGATTTTTAAGCGAAAATGTAGTTTTTTTCACTTGTTCTATAGTTGGGGAAAATGAAACAAGAGTTCCACTTAATTTCAAATAATGATCCACTTTTTCAATAGCTTTCCAAGGTTGTGGCATATCTAAGACAACAGAATCTATATTAGTGTGCTCTAAATTATCATTTGTGATATCACCATATTGCACAGTAGCAAAACGTTGTAATCCTGCCTTTTTAACATTTTTAATAGTTCTTTTGATGTTGTTTTGGCTGATATCATATGAATAAATATGCCCATCTGGTCGTATATAGCTAATTAAAATACAAGTTAATGCTCCTGAACCGCATCCAGCTTCGATCACTTTACTACCTGGACCTATCCCAGTGTATATTAGAATTAAACCAGCGTCTTCTGGATATATTATCTGTGTTTTTCGCTTCATATGAAGAATATAATCCGAAGGTAAAGGTCGTAATAAATAGAATTTATATCCTTGGGTTTCAAGGGGTTTTGAAAATATTACAGACCCATAAGGTTTACCTATAAGATCATCAAAATTAATGATTCCCCGATCAGTATGGAATTCTTCTCCTGATTTTGCTTTAATTAACCATTTTCTTCTCTCATCAAAGACTAAAAATACTAAATCATTTTCATTAATAAACTCTGAATTCATGAATTATCGTGTTTGATTTTCAATTATTCTATTTATAATTTAATGATTTCCTTCTTTAATAAAAATCGATTTTATCAAATATTAAACGACGAATTTTATAATAAATGCCTTTTTAAGCTTGAAAATGAATACCTACTATTTAGTAAAAATTTTACAAATTAGTAATATTAAATGATTGTTTAAATGATTTAAGAGGTTTTTTACCAAAAATATAAAATAAATGTAAGATTGTAATACTCAATCAAAGTTTATTACAAATCTTTTTATAAATACTCGTTAATGAATTAATCTATGAGTAGTGATAAATCTAAGTTCTCTCAACCCTCTAGACTCTCTTTAAAAGAACTTCAAGACCAAATTGAAGAATTCAGAAAAAAAAGAGATGATCTTAATAAAAAAACTAAAGGTTTTATTAATGAGTTACAAGAAATCGACAATCAAATTGATAATTATTTAAAATTAGCGAAAAATGATAGTAAAAAAAAAAGAGATTATTGGAATATCAAGGTAAAGAAGTTAAAAGAGAAAAAAATTGAATATAAAAAGATTTTTGATAAGTTTATAGATGAAAAGAAAGGTTTACAAAGATCAACTAATCAAGGTAAAGATGGTAATAAATTTATTTCAATTAAACAAATAGAACGGAAAATAGGTGCTTTAGAAAGAAAAATTGAGATTGAAAATTTGAATATTTCTGAAGAAAATGCAATCATAGATAAAATTAGAGAGTTAGCGAAAATAAAGCAGGATTTTTTGGCTAAACAACAAAACTCTGACTTATATAAAATAGAAAGAAAAATACAAATTGTCAAAATTCTTTTAAACAAAATTTATGAACAATTGATTAAATGGTCAGATAAATCTCAGAAATATCATACAAAAATGAATGATTTATACCAACTGGCGACAGAGTTAAGAGATAAAAAAAGAGCAATTGAAGAAGAACTAATTGAAAATAAAAAGGAAGCAGACAAATACCACGAACAATTTTTAAAATTAATGAAGCAGAGAAAAAAGATTCCAAGAGGTAAACAACCCTATAGACAGGGGAAAAGATCTAAAAAACCTTATAAAGCTCAAACAAAGCGAAATGAAGAACTTGAAAAACTTAAACAACAAAAGCTGGCAACAGCATTAGAGAAGCAAAAGGCTGGAAAAAAATTGGATCTATATGAAGCAAGGTTGATTTTGGAGAAATCCAAAGGTTAAAGTAAGAATGTGTTATTTATTCTAATTTTGATAGATTTTATTCAATTTTTAAAACTTTTGGATGACCTAGATAATTCAATTGGATTTTACATTAACATTCTCGTTCAATTAGAATAAATATACTATAATTTTTATTTTGCAATAAGATTTAAAAAAATTGGAGTTTTATTATTAATTTAACAATTATAAATTTTATAAAAAAGGTTTGATAAAAATTGAAGAAGAAAATCGAAAAAATTCGAAATTTATTAATGGAGCATCATGATTGGTTTAAAAATAGTATTCCTTTAATCGCTTCAGAAAATATTACGAGCCCTGCTGTGGATGAAGCTTGTAGCTGCGATTTTAGTCATCGATATGCGGAAGGATGGAGTGGACAACGCGTTTATGCAGGATGTAAATATATAGATGAAGTAGAAGATATTTGTATGGATCTTGCTAATGAGTATTTCAAATCTATTCACGCTGATGTTCGTCCAGTTTCAGGGGTTGTAGCAAATCTGACGATGTATAATGCATTTACATCAGATAATAACGGAAAAATGTGTTGTATGTCTATTGTTAGAGGAGGACATATTTCACATGGCCCTAGATTTGCTAAAAGTGGTAGAGAAATTTTTGGTACAGCTGGGACAACTAGGGGGCTAAATATCGAATATCTTACTTTCGATAATGATGAGATGAATCTCGATATTGACGCTTCAGCAAAAATTATTAGAGAATTTAAACCTGAATTAGTTTTATTTGGTGGATCCGTTTTTTTATTTCCACATCCAGTTAAAGAACTTAGCGATATTGCTAAAGAAGTTGGAGCTAAAGTAGGATATGATGCTGCTCACGTTGCAGGATTGATTGGTTCTGGATATTTTCAAGATCCGTTGAGAGAAGGTGCAGACGCTATGACAATGAGTACACATAAAACTCTTCCAGGACCACAGCATGGAACGTTAGTATCTAATAGAGAGGATTTAATTGATACTTTAAGATCTTGCGCATTTCCTGCTCTACTTTCTAATCATCACCTACACAATGTAGCAGGATTAGCTATTGCATTAGCTGAAATGCTTGAGTATGGGAAAGAGTACCATAAAAATGTTATTGAAAATGCTAAGGCGCTTGGTCAAGCTTTACACGAACGTGGAATCAAAGTTTTAATGGAACATAAGGGTTTTACTGAATCACATCAGATTGTTGTAGACATAACAGAATTTGAGAAAAATATAGGGTTAGGTGGAGATATAGAAAAGTTATTGGAAGAAGCAAATGTAATCCTTAATCGAAATCTTTTACCATATGATATCACACAGGGTAGACACTATCAAAATCCAGGTGGATTGAGAATAGGAACCTCTGAAATCACTAGGCTTGGCATGGGAAAAAGTGAAATGGAAGATATAGCGGAATTTATTAAAAAAGTATTAGTTGACAAAAAAGAGCCTAAAAAAATTAAGTTAGAAGTTGCTGAATTTAGAAAAAACTTCCAGGAAATCAAGTATTGCTTTCAGAGTGCGAATCAAGCATATGAGTATTTTAAATTTTACTAGATATTTTATTATTCTATTTTTTCCTAATAACAGAAAAATTTATCTTAAAGTACACATTTGAAATTATATTCTGAGACTAATTATTATCTTTTTAGAACAATGAGCCCTTTAAATCTTGAAGTAATTGAAAATACCCCACATAAGCTAGTATTTGTAATTGAGGGTATTTCCATCGAAATGGTAAATGCTTTACGTCGAATAATTTTAACCGAGATCCCCGTTATGGCTGTGGATGAAGTCATCGTCCTCAAAAATGATAGTCCTCTTTATGATGAGATTTTAGCACATCGAATTGGTCTGATTCCTCTTCAAACAGATTTAGATGCATATAAATTACCGCGTGAATGTGATTGTGGAGGGTTTGGATGTCCGCTGTGCCAAGTTTCATTAACTTTAGAAATGACAAATACAACTAATGCTCCAATAGAGATTTATTCAGGGAATTTAAATTCTAATGACCCAAAAATAATTCCTGTTGATCCTAACATACCAATAGTAAAAATTGATAAAAATGATCAAGTAATTTTAGAAGCATATGCGATATTAGGAATTGCTCGAGATCACGCAAAATGGCAAGCTGCATCGAATGTTGCTTATAGATATTATCCTATTATTGAATTCAATGAAGATGATTTAAATAACTTAGAGGAAAATAATCTTATCGTGAAAATGTGCCCAGTAAATCTTTTTGAGTTAACATCTAAAAATTCTTTGAGATTAAAGGAGGACTATTGGAAAATTTGTACTCTATGTCAATCCTGTGAGAAAAATAGTGAAAATAAAATAAGGTTAAGTGCAAAAGAAAACTCATATATTTTTTCAATAGAAAGTGATGGAGTATTAAATTTTAATATTATTATTAAAAAAACCTTTGAAATATTTAATGAAAAAATTGATGAGTTTATTACTAAATTAGAAGAGCTTGAGATAGAGTCTTAATCAATCAAAAATTTATTAAAATATCCCATATTTTACATCTCATATTTAGTGAATTAAACATATTAAGGATTTATAAAAATGAGTCATAAAGTTACAGGCCCCTCAAATTATTACGATAGAAAACTAATTCGAGAATTATGGAAAACTAAAAGAAGAATTTGGAAAAAAATTTCAAAAAAATTATCGGGTCCCAGAAGAAGTCGAGTAGAAACTAATTTATACAGAATTAATAGAAAAACTAAACAAAATGATGTGATAGTGATTCCCGGCAAGGTTTTGGGAATTGGAGAATTAGATCATAAACTAACGATTGCTTGTTTAGATTGTTCAAAACCAGCAAGGAAAAAAATTGAAGATTCAGGCAGTAAACTGATCTCAATTGAAGAATTATTAGAGCAGAACCCTGAGGGTAAGAATATAAAAGTATTTTATTAAAATTTAATCAATGAGTGAATTGTTATGCTAGAATATTTATTATTAGATGCTACAGATAAAATATTAGGACGCTTTTGTAGTCAAGTTGCTAAAAAAGCTTTACTAGGAGAAAGAGTTGTAGTTATTAACGCTAAACACGCAATAATTAGTGGGACTAAGAAAAATATCCATGAGAAATACTTGGACAAGTTAAATATTAGTACAGCGACTAATCCTACAAGAGGGCCATTTTGGCCAAGAAGACCTGATACTTTTATGAGAAATATAATTAAAAAAATGTTGCCTAGGAAAAAGATTCGTGGAAAAGAAGCTATTAAAAGAGTACATGTTTATATCAGTGATATTCCGGAGCGCTTCCAAAAAAGATACCAGAAATTAATTCCAACAGAGATCCCCAATGCTGAAAAAAGAAGGCTTTCATACTATAATAAATATATTACATTAGATAATTTATGTTCCAGATTAGGATGGAATAATAATCAAATTGAGGTTTAAATCTTATGTCTGAAAAAGCTAAAATTGTACAGTCGTCAGGGAAAAGAAAAAGAGCTATTGCTAGAGCTGTTTTAAGATTTCCTGCTAAAGGCCAAATTAAAATCAATAATGTTCCCTTGGAAAATTATGAACCTGTAATTGCTAGATTAAGAATACAGGAAGTATTAGAAGTTATAGATCATCCAAAATTAGAAAAATGTGATATCACTGTTCATGTTAAGGGGGGTGGAAAAATGGGTCAAACTGATGCAGTTCGGATAGCGATTGCAAAATCTATTAATAAGTTTATTGGTACTAAAACTATTGAAAAATCTTTCAGAGATTATGACGAATCATTACTTTCTGGAGATTCTAGAAGAATAGAACCTAAACACTTTGGTGGGAAAAAAGCAAGAAAAAGAAGGCAAAAATCATTTAGATAAGTTAATCCTCATTTTAATATGATTTTTGCTCCTAGAGTTTGTAAGTCATAAATAAAATTAGGATAAGAATCCTCTATTATTTCGATATTATTCATTTTGGAAATGGAATCTGCATACATGGCTGCTATAGTAAAAGCCATTGCAATTCTATGATCTTCTCCATGGTCAATTTTAGAACCTTTTAATTTTTTGCACTGATAGATAGTTAATTTATCTTTATCTTCTTTCACTTTAACACCCATTTTAGTCAATTCTCTAGCAACTATGGCGATTCTGTCACTTTCTTTCAATCTAAGATTTGATGCGTTATATAAAGTGGTCTTATTTTTTGCAAATGCGCCGACAATGGCTAAAATGGGGAACAAATCTGGATTTTCATATATATCTAAATCTAATCCTTTTAAGATATTTTTATTTCGATTACCATAAACAATTAATCGATTTGATTTTTGATCAATTTCTATATTTGCGCCAAATTCCTGTAATATGTCAATAACTTTTTTATCTCCTTGGGGTTTTTTAAAATTTAAATTATCTATGACAACTTGGGAATCTTCTGGGGAAAGAATTGTAGCGGCTATTATATTTGCTATTGAAGAAAAATCTCCTGGAATCTCAAAAATTTGGGGCCTATAATTTTGTTGGCTACTAATATAATATTTACCAATTTTTTCTGCATTTAACTCCTCAAAAATGTTTATACCAAATGATTCTAAAATATGCTTAGTAATTTCAATATAAGGATATGATGCTATTGGAGTTATTACTTCGATTGTTATAAAATCTTTCTTTTCACACATCAATAATGGGCATATCATTAATAGGGCAGTAATAAATTGTGAACTAATATCTCCCCGCATTTTTATCTTATCGCAGTTATTTTTGATTCGATGAATAAACAACATTTTTTTTGTAAGTCGATATTCAGCACCCAATTCTTTTAATGAATCTAAAAGAGGGAGAATAGGTCTTTTCCTTCTCAAAAAAGTACCTTTAAATGAGAGCCCTCCGTCAATTAAGAGTGATAAAGCACTAAATATTCTTATTGAAGTCCCAGAATTTCTGCAATCTAATATTTGATCACTTTTTTTATAGGTTTTATTTACTTTTTCAACGATATAAGTATCTTTCCCCTCTTTTAAAATTTTCACACCTAAATTCTTTAAGATTTCAATAGATACTTCCACATCTCCAACTATTAAGGGTTTTTTAATAATTGAGACTCCTTCAGCAAGGCTAGCAGCTATAAATGCACGATGTGAATAACTTTTTGAGGGAGGAGCTTTTAACTCTCCATTTATACTGTTTATTGGATTGACTCGTAAATTCATTTTTCAAGGTTATTAAAAAATTGCGTAAATAAAAATTAAAGAAAATCAAGGATTATTATTAATTAAAAGATATTTATTCTAATAAATTAAAAAATTTTATTTAAAAGTGTAAAATTTGGGAGACAATACTTTTGGTAATTATTTAAAAATAACTTCCTTTGGAGAAAGTCATGGAGTTTTAATAGGAGTAATAATTGATGGAATACCAGCAGGTGTTAATTTTAGCCTAGATCTAATTCAAAAAGAATTAAATATGAGAAAACCTGGGCAATCTCACTTAACTACGCCCCGCGATGAATTGGATAAAGCACAGATATTATCCGGTATATTCAATAATAAAACAACTGGAGCTCCAATTTGTCTTATTATTAAAAATGAAGATATAGATTCAGTTAAGTATGAAAAATTCAGAGAATTACTAAGACCATCCCATATCGATTATTCTGCTTTAAAAAAATATGGTGGATTTGCCGATTATAGAGGATCCGGTCGTTTTTCGGGCAGAATCACTGCCACTTTTGTCATGGCTGGTGCATTAGCAAAGCAAGTTTTAAGAAAATATAATATCTATATAATCGCTTATACTAAAGGTATTGGGTCATTTGTAGATGAGAGGTATTATGATTTTAAAGATTTTGAAAGATGGTTTAGCATAAGAGAAAAATCCATGGTTAGATCACTAAATCCAGAATTATCTAAAGATATGATAAAAGAAATTGAGAAAGTGAGAAATGCAGGCGATTCAATAGGAGGTTTAATCAAATGTGTGGTAAATAATTTCCCTGCTGGTGTTGGGGGCCCACTTTTTAACAGTATTGAATCCAATCTTAGTAAAGCTATTTTTTCAATTCCAGCTATAAAGGGTATAGAATTTGGTGCTGGTTTTAAAGCTGCCCAAATGAAAGGGTCTGAACATAATGATCCTTGGATTATTAAAGATAGTAGAATTTTAACAGAAAAAAATGATTCAGGAGGAATTATCGGAGGGATTTCGACTGGGATGCCTATAGAGTTTACTGTCGCTATAAAACCTACATCTTCAATAGAAATTCCACAAAAAACTGTCAATGTCAAAACTATGAAGGAAAGCGTAATCCAAATTGAAGGAAAACATGATCCTTGTATTGTTCCTCGTGCCGTTATAGTTGTTGAGGCTATGGCTGCTATTGTTTTGCTAGATTATTTATTATTAGAAGGAAAAATTCCTTCTGTTATAGAATCATAAAAGATTTTAATAAAAATGAAAAAACCCATAACTGCTGTACTCATTGGAGCTGGTAGGCGTGGTTTAACGATCTATGGAGATTTCGCTTTGAAGAATAGAAAAAAGTTACAATTCGTCGCTGTAGCTGAACCTATTGAAAGAAGACGTAAAAAATTCGCTTCTCTACACGGAATTCTTCCTGAAAGATGTTATGAAAGTTGGCAGGATTTATTTAATGAAGAAAGATTGGCAGATGTTGCGTTTATTTGTACTCAAGATCAAATGCACACAGAACCTACAATTCAGGCCTTAGAAAAGGAATATGATGTTTTATTAGAAAAACCAATGGCACATACTCTACAGGAATGTATTAAAATTGTGAAAAAGGTGGAAAAAACAGGAAGAATATTAGGAGTCGGACATATACTTAGATACTCTAATTTTTTTTCAAAAGTGCACGAAATAGTACATAAAGGACTACTTGGAGATATTATCAATATTACTCATAGAGAGAATGTTATGTGGTATCATTATGCACATAGCTATATAAGAGGACCATGGGCTAATGTGGAAACATCTTCACCAATGATTCTTGCCAAATGCTGCCATGACTTAGATCTTCTTTATTGGATCGTCAATTCAATGCCAAAAAAGATTAGCTCTTTTGGTAGCTTATTACATTTCAAGCCGGAAAATGCACCGAAGGGAGCTCCTGAATATTGTTTAGATGGATGTCCTGCAAAACAATATTGTCTTTATTATGCTCCAAGAATTTATATTGATATTGTCCCAATAACTCAAATGATGGAAAAAAGTAAAAATCTACTTATAAAGTTATTAGGTCGACTAAGAAGGAAACATGTGAATTTTCTAACCTATGTTTCTAGAATAGTAAAACCATTAAAAAGATTGAGATATTACCAAGATTTTCCAATATATTATTTATATTCAGATCAGAAAGAAGATTATTCTGATAAATCAAAAGCTAGAGTTTTAAAAACGAGTCGATATGGTAAATGTGTATATCATTGTGATAATGATGTAGTTGATCATCAAATTGTAAATATTGAATTTGAAAATGGAGTTACAGCTAATCTAACAATGCAAGGTTTCAGCGAACAAGAAGGACGTACACTAAGAATAGATGGAACAAAAGCAACGTTAATTGGAGAATTTCATGTATCTGGTGAAACATTATTTTTCTATGATCATTTTTCAGGGAAGAAGAAACTTGTATATAGAAACAAAATGTCTCTTGAATCCAAGAAAGTTGATGAAGGAGATTCCGAACTATTAGACGCTTTTATTAATACACTTATTGATAAAAACAAAATTCAACCTTTAACAAGCGCTCGCGCATCATTAGAAAGCCATTTGATGGCTTTTGCCGCAGAAGAATCACGATTGAATGAAAAAGTCATAGATTTAGAGGATTTCCGTAGAAGAGCAGAAGAATTTTAAATTATACAAATTTAGTTAATTTTATTTCTAAATACACTATAATAAATATTATATATTCCAAAAATTTTACAAGAAATTAATATCATGGATAGAAAAATTGACACCTCTAAAGATTTTATGGCCTTTTATAAGAAAAAAGGAGATTACCTTGTAGAACTTTCAGAGAACCATTTTAAGAATAAAGAATATAAAAAAGCACTCGAATTATTGAATCAAGCTTACAGTATGTATACAAAGGGTAAGTGTACAGAAGAGGCTGAAAATACCAAACAAAAATTTCAAGAAATTAAGCAAACTTATTTTAGGAATGAGTAATTAATCAAGGTTTAATTTTTTCTTTAAATTATTTGTGATATCTATTATATGAGGTCCATTCCAAAATACTTTTTGGCATTTTGGATTGGTACATTGATAAAATTCATCGTAATTCTGATAAGTCTCTTTTAACACAATATCTTTAATAATATTTTTATCTTTAATTCTTGTTAATTCTGAATTGCAAATAGAACATCTAGCTTTCTTTAGATCAAATTCATAAGTGATATCTAAAGTTTCCTTAAGTTGTTTTAAGTAATTATATATGCCTTCTCCTTCTAAATATATACTTCTGCTTTTTATTTTTGCATAAAAAGGATAATCTTTCGTTATAATTATGCGGTCATTATCTTCCGCGTATTTTTTTAAATTTTCGTCTGGAATAGGATCCACTTTAAAGGTTTCCCTTAAATCATTTGCATATATTGTATCATACCCAAAAATTCTTAAAAAGCGTGATAATCTTCCCAACATCGCGTCAACTAAGAATTTCATGTCAGTAGCATTTTGAATAGAAAATTTCATATCTATGAAAAATTTATAAATATCATCTAATAAATAATATAAATGAAATTTTTATATACATAAATTTTGCTTAGTGGGGTATATGGATGTTCAAGATTTAATGAAAAAAGCGACAATTTTTCATGGGCACATATGTCCAGGTGTAGCATTAGGAGTTTTAGTTGCTAAATACATTTTAAGTCTCGGATTCGAACATTCACCTGATGAAGAGCTGGTAGCTGTTGTAGAAAATGATAATTGTAGTGTAGATGCTATTCAGGCATTATTAGGAACAACTTATGGCAAAGGAAATTTAATTCATCTTGATTATGGAAAAAATAATTTTACAATATATAGTCGTAAATCTCAGAAAGGTGTTAGGTTAGCTTTGAAAAGTACTGTTTTTAAAGATAAAAAGTTAACTCGTGATGAGAGAGTAAAGAAGTTATTATCATCAAACCCAGAGGACCTCTTTGATATTAGAGAAGTAGAATTTATTCCTCCTGAAAGAGCTCAGATAGAAGAATCTATTCCTTGTGAAGTTTGTAATGAGCTAACTATGAGTACCCGAATTGTTGATTACCAAGGTTCCAAAATGTGTATTCCTTGTTATAAGGTGATGAAAAAGTAAATATTATTTCCCTTATGGTTTTATATATTACTATTGTGTGAATTAAATTGCAGAATTTGACTCAGGAAACATTACCAGGCGCGGGTCCTTTTTATTTTCAAGGGAATAAGACTGGAATTTTAATGATCCCTGGAGGTGGAGGAGGTACGTGCGCAGATTTAAAATATATTGCAAATGATATTCATAATAAAAAAGGATTTACAATTCATATCCCCTTATTACCTGGATTTGGAACTTCGCCTAAAGATTTAAAAAATACTCTAATAGTTACTTGGAAAAATGCATTAAATGAAGAAATACAATTGCTAAAAGAGAAATGTGATAAATTAATAGTTGGTGGGCATTCAATGGGTGGTGTCCTAGCATTAATTTTAGCAGGCAAGTATGAATTGGATGCTGTCTTCACTATAAGTGCTCCTACTGGTATAAAAGCTCTCGGCTCAAAATTAGTTCCACTTTTAAAAATATTCATTAAATATTATCC
>JBATUM010000068.1:0-1557 GCA_049671145.1 Promethearchaeia archaeon | reverse complement strand
TCCTTATACTATAATGTAAAGAGAACACAAATCGTTATTTAAGTATTACTAGAAGTTCATGGGAAACTAAAACTGAAAAGAAAAAGTTTCAAGAATTATTTAATAGAGGTAGAATATTTCAGCATCTTTTTGAGATCGTTGAATTACCCCCTGTTTTACTAAGTTCTCAAGAGATTGCTCAACCAACTCTTTAGACGCCTCAGTAGGACTGTCAGAGAAAAGTTGATTCATAATTGCTTTAATCGTAAATGCCTTATTTTCATTTTCTTTTAAGTAGTTATAAATTCTTTCCTCAAGCTCCGTATGGAATACTCCTTCCTCAACCACTACTTTTGGGGTGTGTTTCTTCCTCAGCTTCCTTTTTGCTCGATAATGACTGCCTAATCCACCAGCAATTATCAAAATGACCCCAAGTATTATAAAAATAATACCATACAACATGATATTATATATAATCAAAAAAATACCAATAATTATAAAAATTATTCCAAGAAGGATTAAACCTTCAAAACTAAAAAAAACAAAAAATAGTATATCCAGTATACTATCCATTATACTCAGTTCTTAGGCTCACCTTTTTTGGAACATTTTGAATTTAAACATAAATAAATGTATATCATTTATAGTTATAAATCTTCTACACCAAAAATGTATAGACTATAATGTAAAGAGAACACAAATCGTTGTGCTAAACTTGATGTAAATCAAGTTTACATCATGAGCTAAACTTGATGTAAATCTACAAAAATGTTAAATATTAAGTTAATAGAATAATAATATAATCAAATTTGTTAGAAGATTATATACTTATAGAAGTGTATAAAATTGAAAAAGAAAACAAAAACAAAATTAATCTTATTGATAATTGCTACTATATTTTTGTATTCCTCTTCAATTACAACTAGCACTGTAGCACAAGATAAGAGTATAACAATTACAAGTTGGGGATGTGTGAGCTGTAGTTTAGACTATAATGAATATCACGCAAGATGGTCTTATTCAGGTGATATTCCTAATGTAGCAATCTATTTATATAATTTATCTATGACAGTTATAGAATACGTAGTTACAGCTATGACCACGAATCTTGGTTCATATGAGTGGAATATGCCAGTATCTCATCAACTTGATGGAGAATATAATTTAGCGGTTTGTGATTACAATAATAATAGTATACGAGATGTTGTTGAAATGACTATATATCCAATACAAATATTTGGTCAACCTATATCTGGATATCCTATATTATTAATTGGATTGATAATTGGAATAACTAGTGTCATAGCAGCAATACCTATAACTAAAAAATTAAGAAAGAGATAATTAATTGTATCTCATATTTTACTATTGCTTTTTTTTTTCTTTTAAGAATAATCATCAAATTTTTAAGAGTCTGATGCGAATAGAATTTTAAGCTGCTAAAAGCAATTCCTTTAAATCCATTAAATAAAACTTGATTTAAATATCATTTTACCTCAAATAAAGTTTTTAATAGAATGAAATTTCACTTATATTCATACATTAAATCTACTATAATGTGAAATTTATGTCAAAAAA
>JBATUM010000067.1:0-3307 GCA_049671145.1 Promethearchaeia archaeon | reverse complement strand
GTGTGAGCGCAACCACATTACACCAGAAAAAAGTCTGGGAAATGAGTAAATATGCCAATATTTACATTAAAAAAGAACCAGGCTTCGGATTACCAGAAAAAGAAAAAGGGGATTTAACTCGAAAAATTGATGAATGGATTTTTGAGATTGCGGAAAGAGAACGATTGGAAAAAGAACGATTAGAAAAAGCTCGCTTAGAGAAAGAACGATTAGAACGATTAGAACAGGAAAGAAAAGAGAGAGAAACACAAGAAAAGGAAAGAAAAGAAAAAGAGCGGACCGAGCGAATACGCATAGAAAAAGAAAGATTAGCCCAAGAACAATTAGAAAAAGAACGATTAGAAAAAATTGAAAGAGAGAAAGAAGAAGCGCTAAGATTAGAAAGGGAACGTTTAGAAAAGGAAAGGGAAGAACTAGAAGCTATTGAAAAAGAAAAAGAAGAACTTAAAAGGTTAAAACTAGAAAGAAAACAAAAAGAAAAAGAAGCGAAGTTAGAAGCAAAAAAGCGAAAAAAGTTAGAAAAACAAAAGAAAAAATTAGAAAAAAAGAAGTTAAAGGAACAAGAAAAATTGAAAAACCTCTGAAGCGAAATTTTTAAGTAACTGCAAAGTTCCATTAGAATCAAGTCTTAATCTTGACTGGAACTGCTGCAGCTTCCTTCATTGAGCCCCCTCCCCCTCCAGGAGGTTTAAAGATAAATGGATATGGAAAAAATCCTCCTTCATTATCATCTTTTTTATGTCCACACCAATGACAGGTATCTAATCCCTTTGGAATTATTTTTCCGCAGTATGAACATTTCGCTTGTGAATTGTAGAACTTATGAAGAATTTGATTATCAATTTTTGCTTTATCTTTTAATTGCATGAATATCTCAGGCATTAGATCATTAAAAGGTGCATTCATCAGAAATTTTTGATAAATATTTGGCAATGGAGGTGAACTAAGCCCCTCTTCAATAAGTTTTCCAGTGATAGAGATACATTCTATTACATATTTTTTCAATTGGAATTCAACTCGTCCTAAAAGATCTTCTAATGCCTGATAAAGAGTTATTAAAAATCGCGGGTTATATATGAAGTATGGTCTTTTTGATTTTGCCGAAAGGCTCGAGATTATATTATTTCTTCCATCAGGGAGCATTAAAATCTTCAATAAAATATCCTTAAACAAATTGGGAAATTTTAAGGCGCAGGATGATAAAAAGCTGTATAATGTTCTGGGTTCCCTTGAGATATTTTCGATAAGCTGAGTGGTTTCTAATATTGTTTTAAATTCAAAAAGAGTTAGATATTTGATATATCCTTGATTAAGGAGATACTGAACTACCGATGGATACCCGCTTTCAAGTCTTAAAGCAATTTCATCCCTAAAAATTTTTCTTGCTAAAGGATCTCCAGCTTGAGTTAACTCTCTTAATAATGGAAATGAAATATTACTCTTCAAAATCCTGGTGTCATAGTCATTTTCCACCCATGCTTGAATATTTGAACAATGTCCCCAGAATTCCTCCTCAGGCGTAATATCATGAGTCTGATCTAGTACGGGACGTGCCATAGGACCTGTTACTATTCTATTTTGGTATAAGTGTTTGTTATACAAATCTGCGGCTTCATCTATCGACTCAATCTCATCATATAATCGAACGTCCTTCTTCTGAATATCCAGTATTAATCGGATACATTGCAGAAATTTTCTGCCATTTACATAAATATACGTTCTTCCACCTTCCAATTTAAGGGTTATATATTGATTAATTTTTTTTTCCAGTATAGGAGGCGGTTTATATTTATTAAATTCATTTAAGTGAGCTTTTATCCAATTTGGATTAACGATATTCTTTTTCACGGCTTTATTAGCTTTTATCCAATTTGGATTAATGATATATTTTTTCACAGCTATATTAGCTTTTATCCAATCTGGTTTAACGATATTCTTTTTCGGTGCGATCTTTTTACTTATTTTAATTAATGTGTCAAGTGTAACTTTCACTATTTTATCAGATGGTTTTGTATTTTCAACAATGACAGCTCCCAAGAAATCACCAACAACGAGAGGTTTACCAATTAATTTTGCTTTAATAGCATACACGTTTCTCTTAAGATCAAGATTAGCTTTTGTAGGAGTTAAAACAATTTCCTGAGCGGGATATACTCGTGCTGACCTAATGGTAATATATTGACCAAGATCTGCTCCAGCGTTTAATCTTTGGACCCAGTCTAATCCTATTATCCCCATTCCTTTATCATCAATGCTGGAAACCGCAATACCCGCGGTCTTTTTCTTCCCTCTCATTTCAATAATATTACCAGTGGTTAAGCCAAGTTTCTTCATAACATCATGGTCTATATAACATAATGAACGACCACTTTGACTTATATCCAACCCTCCAATTCTTAACTTTGCTTCTTTCATTTCCGAATTCACCTTGAATTCAATAGCTCTTTATCTTTATTATCAACCATTGAGATTTTATTTTGTTTAATTCGTGTTTCAATCCGTTCTCTTAGAATTTACATCTATTAACATCTTTGATATTTTTGATCTCCCAATTATTAACAAAAACATTTAAGCATATAAATCTCACATTTTTGTCATTTTGATTAGTTTACAATCATGGGACAAATATCGTTATTATCCAAATCAACTGATGATATAAAACATGTAATATTTAGTAAATAGCCATATAACAATTGAAATTGAATCGAAAAGTGCTTAAATCTGTATTAGTTTGAATTATAATATATAATATTTTTTTGGATTTCAAGAAATTATGACTTATTAAAATACATCTTTTCCACAAATTGGGCAGTTTTTTTGCCCTTTAGGTAATTTATACCCGCAGTACGGACAATCGAGCTCTGCTTGAGTTTCTTCCTTCTCCTTGATGGGTATTCTTTGAGCTTGAAATGCCGGTTCTATGTCATCGGGTGGTTCGGGAGGTTTGTATACATAGGGATATGGAAAGCGATCGTCTCCATCATCGGGTGGTGATGGAGGCTTGTATACATAGAAGTCTGTGAAATCATCGTCTTTATAGTCCATATCAGAATCATCACGGTCCTTAATAAATTTTTTCGCTTGTTCAACCATTTCTCTTTCTGTAAAATTTAATCTTACATTATCAGGGACTTTTCCCTTTTGAGGATATATCAATGAAACATTGAGATGTTTTTCGATTAATTCCTTTATACCACTGAACTGTTTCAGACCCCCTCTAAAATTTTCAATCTGATCTCCATATTTTTTGTAAATCTCGTAAGCTAATGATTCGACTGAATAAATAAAGTCTTGCGAGGGGGTGTCT
>JBATUM010000066.1:0-4234 GCA_049671145.1 Promethearchaeia archaeon | reverse complement strand
GAATGCATGATGTCCTGGCGGTCTTATGAAAGCAAATGAATGATTAACTTGTTTATTAATAACACTCTTAAGTGCTTGGATAGCTCCACCTACTGCTTTTTTGGCTAATTCAAAGCTATCAACACAGACGAAAACATCATCGTCTAATAAACCACCCCCCATATTTGAAATTTTTTTTATTGAATCAATGTGGTATTGTGAGTGGGCTAATAGAAGGATGTCGTCATCAATAGATTCTGGTACTATCTTGGTGATGCGATTATCATCAAAAAATTTCTTTCTATTTAAATAAGCAATGACAGATTTAATTCTTAAAGGGCTTTCAAAGGATATAAATGCAGGTTTTGGATAAGGTGGCATATGATTTAACGCGAAATCTTCATGAACAACAATCCCTAATTTTTTATTCATCTTCATAATATTCAACCTTAAATTTTAAAAAATACCTAAAATAATATATGAAAAATTGCTTAAATTAATTTAAAAATAACTTAATTTTAAATAAAAAAACTAGAGTATTTAAGATGAGTGCTATTGAAATAGTTTTTACAATTTTATTGAATATCATTCCTATCCTTGTAATATCTATCCCTTATTTCTTTATAAAAAAAAAGATAATAGGGAAATTATACGGTCGAATTTTGCTTGGAATAATTGTGTTTTATATAGTCTACTGGGTTTTACCTATAGTCTTTCAATTAGAAACGGCACCAATAGAACTTGAACTCCAATCCGGAGAAGAAGGAAACACGGCATTAGGAGTAGGTTATATAGTCTCTCATTTTCTATCATTAATATCATTGTTTGGATCATATCCCCTAGTTACATTGCCATTTATTTTTCTTGTAGCTCCCTTTATTTCTATAATATTGGTTTGGAATCGTTTAAGAAAAGAAAAATCACCTACAAAGGAATCTTTGGAAGCTTTAACTTACCAATTAACGGAGAGCCCTTATAACCGAATTAGAGATGAGTTAAAGAAAAGTGATTGGAGCAGAGAAAAAGAAATTTTAAAATTACTCATTGTTTTATTACCGATATCATTATTTCTTCTACAATTGGTACTTAGTATAACAAATCTGGAAACAGTTTCGTTAACTGGTGGCGAAACTGCTCTAGGTTGGTTTCTTGAAATTTTATTTGTATATCTTGCTACTTTTATTTTTAGTATAGAATTGTTATTTAGCTCACAAATCGCATTAAAAGGAAGATACTTCGGAGAATCTATAAGAACTCAAACATATAAAAGTTTATATACAGTAGGTGCTCCAATCTCAATCCTCTCAATCATTTTGTTCATAGTTGATGCGGTTCAAAAAGGATCCACAGAATCTATAACAATAATCATTTACTTTTTCGCATATTTTATAATGGCGTCTGTCATTTTCGTTCTGTTTTTGAAGATATTCGAGCCTATATCCATACTTATATTTATAAAAATAATTGATTGGTGGAAACATAGGAAACAGAAGAAAAAAGCCTTTGATACGAAAAATTTCTATTATGGAATCGTATTTGCATGTTTAGCTTTTTTCATATACTTTGTACTGAGTTATGTATTATTTAGTCCAGTTTATGATTTTATCTTTCCAAATCCCCTGATTATACAAGAATCCGCTAAATTTAACGCACCAACTCAACTTCTAGGAAATTCTCTTGGATTTGATGTGATGAATATTTTTTCATTTATTACATTAGTCATTACTTCTCTTGCTCTAGCTGCCTTCTTTTTAGTTTTAAGTTTAAAGTATATGAGAAGCATATTAGCAGCAATAGTCTCTTATCTTCCTGTCTTAATATTTCTTTCAGCTTTATTTGTTAGTTTAGAGTTATATGCTTTAATTTATTTGAGCCCAGACACTTATTGGATAACTGGACAAACTAGTTATACAACAATATTTGGCTTTAATTTTTTTACCTTAAGAACGGCAGGTTTAGAGGCAGATTTAAGCGGAGTTCTAGGCATCTTAGCGGTTCCATACACATATACGCGATATATTTTTAATATAATCATTTGGGGCCTAATTATACATTATCTTCGGAAAGAATTTAAAACTAAAAACTTAGAAATTGATGATAAACATTTAGAGAAACTCATCTTCTCTTCAATTACTGATTTTATCACAATAGATGACTATAAAAAAGGAGAAATTCAATATTTAATAAGTAAAAGTGAAAATATAACTCCGGATGCCGTTAAATCAGAAAGAGAGGAAGTACAGACTTTACTTAATTCTCTTGAACATGATAAGCTTCTTAAGGAGCTTATTCCATTTGAAGAAAAAGAAAAACAGAGGTTTTATTTTACACTTAAGTATCTTTTTAGCAATGATTTTATCGATATTTTAAAACCTGAATTTAGTTATATTTTTGAAAGAGTTGAAAAACAAGGACTCTATATTATTTACGATGATGGAAGAGGAGTTTTCGATTATAGTTTTGTAAGAGAAATTGTTCATGATCCTGGATTGGTTTCGGGAATGGTTTCAGCTATAACATCTTTCATAAAGGAGACCACAAAATCCCAAGATTTACTGAAAACTATTGATCACGGAGACATTACAATACTTCTTGAATACGGCAAACGAATATTTGGGGCATTATTCATAAAAGGGAAACAAACCTCCGAAATAAGAGCAAACTTGAAAGAATTTGTTGAGAGATTTGAATCAAAATATAAGACTGTTCTAGAAGATTGGAGTGGAGCACTAGTCCATTTCAAAGAAGACCATTCTATGGTTGAGGAAATCTTTCAAGAATAATCAAAAATTAAATTTTTATTTTTCTTATTTTATTCTGGTATGGTTGCCACTGCTCGAACCCAAGCAGCACTCGCTCTGGCAATCTTTACTGGAAAGCAATAAATTGTCGCACCCACAGCAGGAACCTTGTCTAAATTAATCATCTTTTCCATTTGAAAATATCCAATTTCAATACCAGCAAAATGACCTTCCCAAATTATAGAAGTATCCGGTACTTTCTCTTTAATCGATCTTTTCCACTTCTTAGCTGTAATTGTAAAAGGAGCATCCCATGACCATGCATCTATACCAACTACATGGACTCCTTGTCTTACTATATGTAGTGTTGCTGCTTTACCAACTCCTACCCCATGATTGATATATTCTTTTGTTCCATAGTGTTTTGGAGCGTTTGTGTGTACACATAAAATATCCCCCTCATGTAGCTTATGGTTAACCTCTTCCAACTTTCTATCAATATCTTCTGGAGTCATTAAATAACCCTCTTCATAATTAGTACAATCCAAAACTATGAGAGGTCCAATTCCCCATTCTAATGGAAATTCATCAATTGTCATCGCTTTCTTTTCTAAGGTTTCCCTATCTTGAACTGGAGCAAAATGCCAAGGAGCATCCATGTGAGTGCCAGAATGAGCTCCCAAAGTAATGGTTTCTGTAGCCCATCCTTTTCCATTAGGTAAATGTTCATCTGGCTTTAGCTTAGCAAATACAAAACCCATTTCTTCCGCCCCTCTATTATGATCTCTATATTCAATATGGGGTTGAGTTAAAGGAGGATCAAATATTAATTCCTCCGGATTAATTATTGGAATACTTAAATCAATAAATTTCATCCTTCTCACATCTCTAATATTTTTATCGTCCTATCATCCGATCCACTAGCAATATATTTACAATCGGGAGAGATGGTAATTGAATTTACTTCTTTTCTATGCCTTTCGTTTGTTCTGACGAGTTCACCAGTTTTTAAATCCCATATTTTAACTTTTCCATCTAATGAACCACTGATGACATAATTACTATCAGGAGAAACAGCTACAGATAAAACCCACCAAGTATTCCCTTCGAGCAATCTAACGTATCTTCCGGTAGTAGTTTCCCACACCTTCACAGATTTATCATTTGAACCACTAACTATATATTTCCCATCAGAAGACACCACGACTGAAGTAATATGTTTTTTATGACCATCTATTGTTCTAATTATCTCGCCACTATTAAATCCCCAGATTACTATAGTTTTGTCATTCGATCCGCTTATCAAATATTTACCATTGGGAGAAATAGCAACTGAGCTCACTTCCTTTCTATGCCCCTTAAGTGTATTCACGAGTTCACCAGTTTTTAAATCCCATATTATAATATTTTTATCGAATGAACCACTGATGACATATTTACCATCAGGTGAAACAGCTACTGATGAAACATACCATGTATGCCCTTTAAGATTTTGAATTAGCTCACCTGTAGAA
>JBATUM010000065.1:0-11061 GCA_049671145.1 Promethearchaeia archaeon | reverse complement strand
GTTATAACCAGATTATTTTGTCCATAAAATTCAGTTTTAACATACTTTTTTTTAGCAATTTTATTTAAGATGGTATATAGAAAGTTCTTTTTCTCAGCTTGATAAAAATCACCGTAGTATTTTTTTACTAATTTCAATAAATTCGGTTTTGAGTCGATATATTGTTCATCTAAGCATATGACATCAATATAAAAAGGTAAATCCCTTACTTTTTCTATTAAATTTTTTAAAACAGGCATTAATTGAGAAGGAATATCATCTACCTCGTGATCGATTAAAATTAACAACCGAAAGCTTTTCTCAGTAATTCGTTTAAATATTTCAATGATAAATGTTATAGCCACAAAAATCCCGCTTGCTATGTTTGCTTTAACCATAAAGCGTTCTAACGATTTTAACGTTTTTAAAATAAGATTAGGATCAAAAGTGAAATGTTCCAAATAATTAGGGCCATCCTTATTGAATACTATTAAGTTAAATCTATCTGAAGGATCAGCTGCTTGCTTTTCTTTCATAAATTCTAATAATCCATTATAGATTGGTTTCCTTTTCGAAAGTTTTGGTGTGAGCCCATAGAAAATGAGACAATCTTCACTTTTGGTTATTTCCATGATGAAAATCTCGATACGATACTACTGTTAAAATATTAGAATATAAAAACTGGTATCTTTATATGATAATACCTAACATACAATATATATCATATGAAAATATTGATCTAATTCTCTTTTAATATTAAAACGCAAGTAAGTTTAGCTCTCTATCAAGAAAAAAAATAAAAAAAAATTATAATTTATTTATTCATTGCCCCGAATTAATTTAACCACAAAAATTATAAGGAAAATAGCTCCGATTGTAACGCATATAATCGGAATCACCTCAGTAACGATCCCAATCATGAAACCTTCGGGCGTGCTAATAGCATCTACAAAATTCTGCCAACTGAAAATATTTGGAAAATGCCACCCTAATAACGGAGGTAATAGAAACATTATAATTACAAAGATTACAACTAAAATTATTCAGATAGTAAATACTGTCCACTTTTTCATACTAATCTACCTTCCTATCATATAATTTTACACCAATAACATAAATTATAAAGGTGATAATTGCTATTACTAGAAGGTCCAGCCATAAAAATACATCCGTTAAAGTGCCTCCGTAAAAAATACGGTATATACCTGCAGAAACATAGTAACTTGGCATGGCATACCCTATTACTTCTGTTGCTTCTCCCATGTATATGAATGACCCAAACAACTGCTGTGGTATGATAAAGATAAAAGCTAAACTACCAGCAGCTCTAGCATCTTTTGCGATAGTTGCAGTAATCAGTCCAAGCCCTACTGAGCAAAAACTCATAAAGATCATAAAAACAAATACCATAATTACCCCCTCAACAGTAAGTATTGGGTTAAAACCCATGAGAAGCGCAGTTATTAATATTATAGCGGTTTGAAGGATTGGTATAATTGTATATGATAGCATTTGACCTATTATTACTTCTCCAGAGGTTATTGGAGTTGTTTTCATTCTCCTCTGCACTCCAGTATCTCGGTCTGCAGTAATAGCTGATGCGAAAGTAAATACTATTAGAATTCCTGCGTAAGCAAATAATCCTGGGACCATGTGTTCAAAAATACTTCTTGGAGTCCCATATGCATCAGGGCCCCATCCATAATTATTACCGAGCGCTAGTCCAAGTATAATGACAAGCAGCACAACAAAAAACAGCGAAAAAATCAGATATAATGGTGTTCTTATCAGTTTCTTCATTTCCATCCTAAAAACAGTTAGAATCCTTTGTCCTTTCATTATTAAATCCCCTCCAAAATTCTTCTTCCTGTAATTTTCAAGAAAACTTCCTCCAAATTTTTAGATTCATGTTCTTCCATTAATTTTTTAGGGGAGTTCAGTGCTACTAACTTCCCATAATCAATAATCGCAACTCTATCGCAAAGCGCTTCTGCTTCTTCGATATAATGGGTTGTCAAGATGATGGTTCTATTTTGTTCTCTTATAGAACCAATAAACTCCCATGTTTTTCGTCGAACTCGAGGGTCCATTCCAACCGTTGGCTCATCTAAGAAGAGAATGTCAGGCTCGTTGATTAATGCAACTAATAAATTTAATTGTCTTTTCATTCCTCCACTATAATGTTTTGCTTTCCTTTTACTGGCTTCATATAAATCTAATAATTTTAATAGTTTTTCTGCTCGCTCTTTTATTTTTTCTTTCGACATCATGTGCATGTTACCGAAATACTCAATATTCTCTCTACCTGTAAGGAATGGAAATACTGCTGCTTCTTGGGGGCATACACTAATTAATTCCTTAACTTTATTAAGATTCTTGCTTAAATCATAGCCTCCAACTATAGCAGTTCCTTCTGTTGGTTTCAATAAACCACATAGTATATTTATTGTGGTTGTCTTGCCAGCACCATTTGGTCCCAAAAGTCCAAAAAGCTCTCCTTTTTTTACCTGAAACGAAATTCCATCAATAGCCTTAACGTCGTTAAAACTTTTTTTTCCAATAAAATGTTTCTTTAAATCTTTGACTTCAATAGCGTTTGGATTATCGGAATCAAATTTTAATTCATTATTTTTTGATTTTGACATTATTTCCAACTAATTATATTTTATTTAATATTTTTAGAATTTATGATGATATTTTTACCTTTTTTTTATATTTTAAAATTTCTTTCTTTTGAACATCTAATAATAATTTATCTAATAAGAGCATGCCCACCAAAACAGAAAACGAATTAACAAATCAAAAGAGTAAAAAAAAAAATAGATTAAAAGTTCCTAGCTTTTTTTACTTTTAGTGCTTAGCTTAATAAGTCCTCCAGATAATGTACCCAACAATATAGTAAGAGAAATAGCAACAACGAGAAACATCGTATTCCCCGCACTGAGTAATGCATAACTTATCCACACAACTGCTATAGCTGCGCCTGATAACCAGCCAAGTACTTCTTTATAATCAACCAAATCTTCCAATCTCCAATTTATTTTTTTTTTATAAATAGCTTTATTTATCAATATTAATAAAGATTGAGATTCTAATAAAAACTTGTTATATTTTTATGTATAATGCTGACTGACATATTTGTAATACCGGTTCCTTCTCTGTAGGTCAAATTTATTTTAAAAGTGAATTCCATAAGATTATTAAAAATAAAACCTATTCTTTATTTTGATTCTAGAATTTTGCGAATTTTGTCTATTCTTACATTTTTCGATAGTCTGTTATCTATAGGGTTATGATCTCCATATAATCCTTTATGATATACTTGTTTGGTAGCTTTATAAAAAATACCTATAGTAAACTTATGTAACTTCTTAGCTGCAGTTAAGGCTTCTTCCATTGTCTTCGGTTCTTTATCAATATATTCAATTTTATCCTTAAATTCCTCCCATTTATGATAGGGCATGGCAGGTTGCAAAACTTCGATGAAAGAAAAACTCTCATGCTCTATAGCCTTAACTAAAGTTTCAGTCAAATGATTAATTTCACCAGCATAGCATCTTGCCACAAATGTTGCACCGACCTCAATAAGTAGTGAAATGGGATTAAAAGGAATCTCAAAACTTCCCTTTGGAGTTGATGGACCTTTCCAACCCACCTGAGTTAAAGGGGAAAACTGACCTGTCGTGAGAGCATAAACTCCATTATTATGCAGTATCATAGTGATATCCATGTTGCGTTTCGCCGCAAAGAGAGTATGAGCTAAACCTTCTCCTAATCCACTCCCATCACCCGAAAAAGTTAGCACTTTTAAATTAGGATTAGAAATTTTGAACCCTGAAGCAGTTGTGATTTCTCTCCCATGCAATGAATAAATCCCACTTAAATTAAGATAATCAAACATTTTCGCATGGCACCCTATACCAGCTGTCATAACAATATTCTCTCTTTTGATACTTTTTTCCTCTAATATGGGGATTGCATTCCTTATAGCTGTAAAAATACCAAAATTTCCACATCCTGGGCACCAAGTAATTTCCGCATTATTCTTAAGATCCTCCATTTTTTTAGAGCACCTCCTTTATTTTTTTTGATAATTCAATTGGATCAAATGGCCGACCATTATATTGTTTAATTGTAGTTCTAATCTTTAATCCTGCTTTTTCTTTTAAGAGTTTTGTAAATTGTCCGGTAGAACTTTGTTCGACAACTATATTATTCTGATTTTTAAATTCTTCTAATATCCAGACTGGTAACGGACTTAAATATATTGGGGCAATAATAGTAGGATTTAAATTCCCATATTGAAGAGCCTCTAAAACGCTCATATAAGTAGAGCCATAGGTGAAAATATTAGATGATTTTTCTCCTCGAATTATTTTAACAGAATCTATTCTCTTTAAATAGTCTATAAGCGTTTTTAGCTTTTTATTTCTTTTATCATGCATAAAAGATATCTTCTCAGCATTTTCCGTTGTAATACCTAGTTCATCATGTTCATAACTATTCCATTTTATAATCTGTTTTGAAGGTGGAAATAACATAGGAGAAATACCATCATCAGTATCTAAATATCGTTTATAAGCACCATTTTTATGAATTTTTGGCTCAGCCCATTTGGATTTTTCTAAATCAATTTCAACTGTCATACTACTCTCTGAAAGGTGTTTTTCAGTCAGCAATATTCCTGGTGTTTGAAATTTCCATACTAAATCCAACATTTCAGCAGTAAGATAATATGCTTCTCTAATTGTTCTGGGAGAGGCAACTATTCTTAAGAAATCTCCATGACCTGCAGTTAAAGCAAAAGCTAAATCGGCTTGTTCTGTATAAGTGGGGACTCCTGTTGCCGGCCCTGGTCTTTGCGATAATACAATTAATACAGGTGCTTCCGTAATACCTGCTAAAGAAAAACCTTCCGTCATGAGAGCAAAACCACCTCCACTCGTACCTACCATAGCTCTTGCTCCCGTGAAAGATGAACCAATTGCCATATTAATAACTGCTATTTCGCTTTCGGCATGAACAACAGCTAAACCAAAATTTTCAGCTTCACGAGCGAGTGTGTGTAAAATTGTTGATGCAGGAGTCATAGGATAGCCATAATATACATCCAATCCACCTGCTATAGCTCCAAGGCTAATTGCCTCATTTCCTGTAATAATAGGTCTCTTTTCATCTCCCTTCTCTACTAGAAATTTCTTAACACAATTAGGATACACGATATCATAGATTGAATCTGCAAAAGCAATATTGTCTTCAATCCCTCTTGGATACTCATCTTTAATAATTTGATTCATCTCTTCTTTTTCAAATCCAATTGTTGCGGCTAATATCGCAACAGCACCGACGCCATACATTAACTTTTTCATTGGATATTTAGTCGCTTCTGAAGTTAAAGGTATTCCAATACCATTATCAAGTTCTTGTTCATCTGAATTAAACACTATAATCCCATTTTCTGCAATATCATTAATATGTGTTTCACAGCTTCGTTTATCAAAATTTACAACTAAATTAGCTTTCATATAATGACTACTAATCCACCTTGGTGCTGTACTTATAACAGAAAAATTATGGCCACCCCTTATTAAACTCATGTAATCATCCATTTGGAATACATGACGACCTAGGCTAGAAAAGATATGAGCAGCAACAGAACCAGCCTTTTTTACACCTTCACCGGCTTTTCCGCCAACAAGAAAAGTAAATACATTTGAATCCATTTCTTTTTAGTCCTCTATTAATACCCAATAAAAACTCTACTTTTCAAATTAATATTTGATTTTGCCCTAAATTATTTAAATATATGGATTATAAAATTAAATATCATGCTTGAAGGAATTAATATTAATTTACAGGCTATGGAACCAGATGATATTTCTCTTATTCATGAGTGGCTTAATAATATTGAATTCCAAGGTAGATATACTCCATTAATACAAAGATCTAAAGATGAAATGAAAAGGCGATTTAGTGAAATATCCGATGACCAAAAGCGGTTTATCATAGAAAAAAAGGATGGAACTAGAATTGGATTAATGTTTAATTTTATGGTTAAAGGAGGACCCTATAATCTATTAGAGATAGGTTATTATATGACCTTAGCTGAACGTAAGAAAGGTTATTGTACCGAAGCTGTCAAACTTTTTGTGGATTTTTTATTTCTTTTACAAGCGATAGAAAGAATACAGGCAACTACGGATCATAGAAATAAAGCATCTCAGAGAGTTCTTGAAAAAGCAGGATTTACAAAAGAAGGAATACTACGTAAAGGACTATTTATGAAAGGTGATTGGGTAGATCTTTCGCTATTCAGTATCCTTAGAGAAGAATGGAAAGAGCCAAAAATATTAAAAATTTAGGTTTTATAAAATAAAATTTACAATTTTAAATCTTAGAAATTTTAAGCTTTATTATAAATAACGACTTAAAATCTCATATACTAAATTTTTTAAAATACAGTACTTTCTAAAAATTAAGTTTATTACATATTTTCCATAGGATATTATAACTTACAAGTTATTGATCTCAAAAGCATGAGACTGAATTATAATTTATACGTTTTAGGAGGCTGTTATAACTGGGGTGTAAAAAATAAAGAAATTGGGGTCAAATCCTATCAGAAAAAAGGCATAAATTATGCAAGTTTATCGATTAAAAATAAATAAAAACGACTGTATAGGATGTAATATCTGTGTAACTTCATGTCCTATAAATTTCAATCAATTAAAGCAAATGGGTTATCTAACTCAAGAGAATGCTGTGATTTTAGTAAAAAATGGGATGGCTTATGATATCTTTAATGGTGACAGAACCTATAATTGTGACGGATGTGGCGTTTGTATCAAGTTTTGTCCTGCAAATGCAATCAAATTAGAATTGTTAGAAGTTGAGTGAGGTGTAGAAAATTTCATTTCCAAAAATATCAAGATCAATTAGTAAAGAGATTGAACATGTAAAAGTTCAATTCTTAACTGAAAGTTTAGAACTAATTTTAGACAAAACCAAATGTATGGGTTGCGGAACATGCGCCAGAGTGTGTCCAAAAGATGCGATTTCAAGAGGCCCTGTGGGAACATCACGTAGATTTCCTACGCTCGAAGATATTATACCAGAAGTATATGATCCAAAAAAATGTGTATTTTGTGGAACTTGTGTCTACATGTGCCCTTTTAGTGCTTTAACTCTAAAAAAAGATGGCAAAGTGATTGAGTTAGAAGACATTCAAATTGTAAAAGAACATGTTGTTCCAAAACTAGAATTTGAAGCTAAAAAGATTACTAGCTACAATGGAACTGAAAGGGTTGCGAAACAATATACAGATGGTAAAATAAGTATTGTCGATGAAGAATGCCCTGGTGGATGTCAAACATGCTACGAAGTATGTCCATCTGGAGCAATAACAGTTCCAGAAAAATCTGATAAGGGGTGGGAAACTGTTCCAAACGTGGTTGTAGATGAAGAAAAATGTATTTTTTGCGGGGCATGTAATAATGGCTGCCCTACGGGAGCAATAAAATTAGAAATTACTGAGGCTAAAACATCTGGGGAATTCAGCGAAATGTTTTGGGAACCTTTATTGGAAAGATTAAAGACTTTATGGATGAGTGAAAAAGAGGAGAAAGAAGAATGAGCTTAAATAATTTAATTTTATTAACTGGAAGGACAATTAATCAAGGAGTAGCACTCGAAGGAGGTAAAACAACCAGAGAAAATGTAAGAGCAGCTGCTATTTGTACATTTGATAAGGAAGATTTCAAAAAGTTAGATTGCCTTGTAGGAACTCCTGTTAAGGTTATCACCGATCACGGTGAAGTTATTGTATATTCAACCATAACAGATGAGGGGCCGCATCCTGGTATAATATTCATTCCAATGGGTCCTTGGGCTAATCAAGTAGTTAATCCTGATTCCCAAGCGTGTGGAACTCCCACTTATAAGGGAATGAAAGCTAAAGTTGAGGTTTTGAAGAGTGGGAGGGTGTTAGATGCATTAGAATTAATGAGACAATTACGAGAGGCATAAGAGATGGTAGAAAGAAAAATAAAAACGATTTATGATGTTATCTGCCCCTTTTGTGGGACACTTTGCGATGATCTTGAAGTAGATATTGATATTAAAGAAGATTCAGTTATAGAAGTTAGAAATAGTTGTCAAATTGGAACAAAGAAATTTTTCTCTTCAAATCCTAGTGGTCATAGGTATTTAAAACCAAGAATAAAAGCAAATGGAGAACATAAAGAAGTTTCTTGGGATGAGGCGCTAGATGCGGCAGCAGATATTTTAGTAAAAGCAAAACGGCCACTACTGTATGGATTCTCGTCAACGGAATGTGAAGCACAGAGTAAAGGAGTTGAATTAGCAGAAATTTTAGGGGCAATTTTAGATAATACTGCCTCAGTTTGTCATGGTCCTTCATTATTAGCAATACAAGATGTAGGTGCTCCTTTATCTACATTAGGAGAATATAAAAATAGAGCAGATTTAGTAATCTTTTGGGGCTGCAATCCAGTTCATGCCCATCCAAGGCATCTAGGGAGATATAGTGAATTTGTTAGAGGGTATTTCAGAAAAGATGGAAGAAACGACAGATTTATTATAGTTGTTGATCCAAGGAATACTCATACTGCTCAAATTGCTGATCTGTATATTCAAGTTAAACCTAATGAAGATTATGAATTAATTAATGCGATAAGAGCGGTGCTTAGAGGTGTTGAATTAGATGTAAAGGAAGTTTCGGGAGTACCTATTGAGAAAATAAGAGAATTAGTTGACATGTTGAAATTATGTAATTTTGGAGTAATATTTTTTGGAATGGGTTTAACTCAAAGTCTAGCTCATCATAGAAACGTAGATACAGCGATTTGTTTAGTAAGAGAATTAAATGATCATACAAAATTTCTATTAGAACCAATGCGAGGACATTATAATGTTACCGGCGCAAATCAAGTATTTACATGGAATACTGGATATGCTTATTCAATTGACTTTTCGAGAGGTTATCCCCGATATAACCCAGGAGAATTTTCATCAGTTGATTTGCTTATTAAAGATGAAGTTGATTCTTCATTAATTGTAGCTTCTGATCCTGCAAGCAATTTCCCTGCTGCGGCAGTTAAAAACTTATTTAAACATCCTTTAATTGCTATTGACCCTCATGAAACACCTACTTCCGCATTTGCAGATGTTGTTTTGCCTGCCGCTTTTGCGGGAATAGAATGTGAGGGTACAGCTTATCGTATGGATAAAGTCCCTCTAAGATTAAGAAAAGTGAAAGATGCTCCAGGTGAATGTCTCTCTGATAAAGATATATTAGAAAAGCTAATTAATAAAGTAAAAGAAAAACTTGGTGAGTAAATTATGGTAGAAATCAAATTAAAACTAAAGAAGAAACCAGAATTTCCCTTAGAAGCAGACACCATAACACCAGACAATTTTGTAGGTAAAAGTGTAGCAGAAATAAAAAAATTGGTAATGTACCATGGAAAGGAAGTAGTAAAATTAGGAGATTTTTTTGAGGTTTCAGGAAAATCAACTAAGATTAATGATACTAAAATTATCATTGATGGAGATTTGGCAAACGTGAAACGTATCGGAGAGAAAATGAGTGCTGGAGAAATAATTATAAATGGTAATGTGGGAATGCATGTTGGAAGCCAGATGAAGGGTGGAAAAATAACCGTAAATGGAAATGCTGATGATTGGGCAGGTGCAATGCTTCAAGGAGGAGAATTGGAAATAAATGGAGACGCTGGTCATTATGTAGGAGCTGCATACAGAGGCTTCTGGCAGGGAATGAAAAATGGAATAATAAAGGTTAAAGGAAAAGTAGGAAATGAAACATTAGCATGGGTAAACGGCTCTAAACCAGGAAAAAGATTTCCAACATTAATCTGTGGTAGTGCTGGAGCTTTTTTAGGGATCCATAGTCATGGGGGCATTATTATTGTTGAAGGAGACTGTGATCGATGTGTAGGAGCCGACCAGGTGAGAGGAGCTATTGTAGTCAAAGGTAAAATTACGAAAATTCTTCCTTCCTATAAGAAAGTCGGAGAAGTAGGCGAAATTGAATTACCAAATGGAGAAAAACTTACAGGAAAATTTATTGAATATAGTGGTGACCACTCAGTTGCAAAAAATCACTCTAAAATTGACAAAAAAAACGGGAGAAATATCAAAAAGCTCTAATGGCAGACTATATATTGCTGCTTAAATACTATTGTTGTTTTTTATCTGGTACTCTTGTTAAAAAAACCTTATAAGTTAGAATTGAAATTTCTTTATTTAATAAGCTCTATTGAATATTTTGTAATCTAAAATAGATTTGTTTGGTTTTAATTTTGTTTAAAAGAAAAGTGAATATTACAAGAATAAAAAAAAATGAAATCTTAGAAGATATTGATATTATTTTAATAGAGACTCCCATTGATATTTTTATAAACTCTGAGCCTTTAGTTAATATCGTTTGCTTACCCGATAGCTTAAAGGAATTAGCTGTTGGTTTTACTTATTCTATAGGAATTATTAATTCTTATAAAGATATAAAGCAAATAAAGGTCGATGAGATAGAAGGAAATATTTATATTGACTTAGTTGATTCAATAGACTTCAAATTAAATGATTTTGATATGAATCCAGTAAGTAGAGTAATTGATACTACTTGTGGGATTCCTTCACCATGGCGGAAATTTATTAAAGAAAAGATTCATGAGTCAAAAGAGGTGATAACTTCAAAAAAAATCAAGAAGGTTTCTTCTGAAATAATTTTTTCATCTATTGTTAAGATGCAAAGTAAAACTAAATTATTTAAAGAAACTGGAGGGTGTCACGGGGCTGCCATTTTTGATTATGATGGGAATTTAATTAGTGTAAAAGAGGATATTGGCAGACATAATGCAATAGATAAAGTTATCGGGGAAATGTTAATAATGAACCATGACTTTGATAATATATTTTTAACCTCTACTGGTAGATTAACAGGAGACTCAATATTAAAAGCAATACGAGCAAAAATTCCGGTTGTTGCTTCATTATCAGCACCTATCGAATCAGGTATAAAATTAGCATTCGCTTATGGCATTA
>JBATUM010000064.1:0-1727 GCA_049671145.1 Promethearchaeia archaeon | reverse complement strand
ATTATATATGATGAGTGAGAAAAAATGGATAAAATATCGTTAAAAAAGGAACAAATGTCTGATCTGCTTGATCTTTTAAACAAGACAAGATTCCAAATTTATACTTATCTTAATATGTATGGAAAATTAAGCCTGACCGAGATTGCTGAAAAATTGAATAAAAGCAAATCTACTATTCATGAGCATATAAAAAAGTTGAAAGAAGTAAATGGTATTATTGAAGAAAAAAGAGCTATATATTCTGATCCTAATTCTAATAAACCTAAAGTATTTGAGAATGTATATTCTCTCAATCCTGAATTAAGCACTGAATTTGAAGATTTCATCCCAGGACTTAATCCAGAAAAACCAACCACTGATCAAGCAAAAGCTGTGATTAATCTATTGCTTTATGCAATTAAAATTCGTAAAGCTAATTTAAACATAACACAGCGCTTTTTTGAAAAAGTAAGTAATAATTTTGAGAAAGAACCAGAAAAGATGATAAATGTTGCAAAAAAAGTAATTTATGGGTTATTTAGGCCTAAATATGAAATTAACGATGTTGAGTCAAAAATAACTTCAAAAGATGGTTCGGAAACTATAGAATTTCCTGCATTATCTAGCTATTTACACCTCTCTCCACGCCAATTTAATATGGTATCAGAAAAGTATACAAAGTTTTGCCAATTATTCTATAGTGAAGAGTTTATTAAGGCTTCAAGCAATGAGAAACCCTTTATATTTATGGTAACCGGGATTCCAATGAAGAGTATCTTAGAATTTCTAAACCAGTAATCTATCCTTATCTGATAAAATTCTGAATGCTTTTCTCAATAATAATATTATTGCAATAATAAGAAGAGATGCAATTCCAGAATTCTTCGCTGTGAGCCCAATTGCATAAAATAATGAATTAAAAAGAAGCAAAAATCTTTTATTTGATTAAGTTCTTATCTTCTTTAACAAAATTGCCTTAAAAGGTGAGAAGTATGGTTCTTTTAATAATTAGTGGAATATACGCAGTAGTGATAGGAATAGGGATTTTAGGACTTTGGACAATGTTGCTTCTAACAAAACAGGTACCAGAATTGAAAACAGAACCTGTAGCAATAGCGCTTCATTTAACTGCTGAAATTACAATGGGGATTCTCTCTCTAGTAAGCGGAATTTTTCTTCTTATTGGTCTCTCTTGGGCGACTTATTTCTTTATTCTAGCAATGGGATTAGTAATTTATGCAGTGATCAATGCAGCAGGTTACTATGGACAAAGAAAACAATGGTCATTTGTGATTATGTTTGGAATCATTCTTATTGCTTCAGTTAGCCTAGCAATCTTGATTATATTCTCCTAGTAATTAATTATTCATGAAATTCAGCTTTACTACTTTACTATTCTGAACATTAAAACTTCTAGGATTTAATTATTAAAATTTTATAATTGAATAAAAAGAATAAAAAAGAGGTTGATATGAAATGAAAAATGAAGATTATCCAGAAGAATTTAAATTAACCAAAACCAAATATTTGAATCCTTATGATATAAAAGCTATGCAGAAGGAATTGAATAAAAATGTTTATGAGTTTAAAGAAAAAACCCAGAATATGAAATATTTGATATTTTTCTTGTAAGAAGTGGAACAGTACAAGTTCATATGATTATATTCTGGAGAAAAATTTAATTTGAATCGAGTCAAGAAAGGAGAATGCCAAGCCATCCACTAGAGTCGGATTAGCAGGGTTTATGG
>JBATUM010000063.1:0-14708 GCA_049671145.1 Promethearchaeia archaeon | reverse complement strand
AGTTAACCTGTGACATTCACCAATTCAACTCCACGTACGTCAAAATTTCTATCAATAAAACAAAGAATAGCATGGCCTGAGTGATCATATACAATAGGAACAGGATGGGATTCTGCATTCTCAATAGAACTTCTTTTTATAAGCAATGGCAAGATTTTATCACATACCATACAAGGAACATTAATTTGTTTTACTAAATTGAGGCTCTTAAAATTAATTATGATATCCTCAACAAACGGCTTAAAAGAATCAAACATATTTGAAGAAAATTTTCCAAATGATAAGTATGACTTGACATCATACCTTTCGTTGAAAATTTTTGAGACTTCCTCAATTAATGCTTCTAATAGTTGGAATTGAATTTCTGTGTTAGATCCTGCTGAATATATTAAATTATCAATTCTAATATAAGCAATTTTCATGTTACCTTTATGTAAATGGAAGAAAATATCACTACTAGGATTTTGTTTTAATATATTTAAATCAAGAACAAAACTTTTATAAGATCTCTCTGGTTTCCATTCAAATATTGTAAATTCATCATTGCTGATATTAATAAATTCCATATTGTGCATTATTTTTTCTGAACTTAGCATTAAAATCATTCTCTTATGAATAAATTTGAATAGTAAACCAAGTTATTAAGTATTCTAGACTTTAAAATTACCACTATAGTTGTTTATAGGTAATAAATAATTTTCAAATATTTATATATTACATCTTAGAATCATTTAATTTTTATAAAAAAACTTTTTTATTATTAAATTCTACTTTAATTTCAACTTAATTTGCTAATTATGGAATTTATTAATATAGTTGGTGTTGTATTAGCATGAATAAAAAAAAAATAAGGAGAGAAATTAATTCCTTCAAAGAAACACAATTAAAGGGGATATTCAAAAATTTATCGTTTGATATTGTACTAGTCCAACCAGAACATGCTGGAAATATTGGTTCTGTAGCAAGAGTTATGAAAAATTTCAATTTTAATAATTTAATTATTTTTAACCCACTTGAAAAAGTAAGTAAGATTCATAGTTATGAAAGCCAAGGTTTTGCTATGCACGGAAAAGATATACTTCTAAATGCTAAAATAATATCTCTTGATCATCAATCAGATCATACCCATAGATTTAAAGCTTTTATGGAACAATATGATTTAATTATAGCAACTACCGCAAAAGGTAAGCATTATCGAAATATCAGAAGGATGCCTATTTTTCCCAAGAATTTAAAACTCCCCGTTTCTAAAAAGCCACTTAATATTGCCATCTTATTTGGAAAAGAATCCAGGGGATTAACAAATGAAGAGATTGAGATTGCAGATATATCATTACGCATTCCTACTGGTATTACTTATACTTCATTAAATCTCTCTCATGCATGCGGGATAATACTATATGAGATTTTCAATAAACTAAATCAAGTAAGTATAGGTAGAGGTCAAAATCCTGTTATAATAGCTGATAAAGATGAGAAGAAAATATTTTATGCAATTTATAAGAAGCTCATTGATAAATTAAAAATCCGAACTCACAAAAAAGAGAATGTACTCTTCGCTTTTAAAAACATTTTTGAAAGAGCAGTAATAACTAAGAAAGAACTAAGTCTTATTATGGGTGTATTTTCAAAAGTAGATTCTATAATTAACGATTTAGATTTATATAAATAATAAAAAGAAATTAAAATGAATTGGTTAAGATAAGGTTAAAGTAAAGCTTCGTATAATCTCGGTTTTCGTTTATGATAAACTTTGATTTTTTCAGGATGATCTTCTATTATTCTCTTTATTATTTTATTAAGTGAAGCTCGAAAATCGTACCCCATTGCTTCTGCCCAACGAGCTGCAGATGCCATTCCAATTTCACTTAATTTTTCTAAACAAATTACTTCAAATGTACGAAAATTTTTATTACTCGTTACCATTAACACCTCCAAATTTCTCTTTCCATGGCTTTAAAAAGTATTGGTAGGGAGTTAATTCCCATTTCTTGTATTGAATATATGTTAGAAATCGCAATATAAAAGGAGAGTTGTCCCCGAAGTGTATTAAATTACATGATCATTGTATACGAATATTATGTAATATGGACAATAATGTGAAAAATATTATTGTTCTAATTTCACGATAAGACGTGAAGAGATATTTTAGTTTTGTATTATTAACCCCTCAATATACACTCAGCAATTCATAAATACCCGACTAAAAAATATCCCAGACACGAAATTTTTCAGATTCGAGATAGAAGGTATCCTTTAACTTAATCCATATAAGTAAATAATTAAATATAGGATTTTGTATTAATAATTTAACTAAAAAGTAAGCCTTATTTGAAATTCAATAAAAAACTAAGAAAATGATAAAAAATGAAAAAGAATAAGTATTTAATTCTAAGTTGTATCACCCTTCTTTCTTTTATAATAACCCTACAAGCGATTCCACTGGCAACTTGTTTAACAACAACAATAAATGATGGGCAAAATGATGTTGTAGCAATTAAGGGGATTTTTCCTTCTGATCAAGGTAATTTTATTGATGAGATTGATATAGTAAAACTTGATATAGATGGACAAGAATTTAATTTAACTTTGGGAGGAGATCTAGAAAGCATAAGTTTTAATCATAGTTGGATTGAGGTTCATATAATGATATTTGAGACGTTCAATACTTCAAAATCTGTATGGGACCAATGGCAATACGGTATAATGTATTATCCCTATACTGATTATGAGGTTCAATTAGCAAAGCATATACCTTTTAACGGCGGATATAGCCATGATTATTGGAATGGAAATGATTTTAATGGTATTGCAGTTCCTATTGGTGTTATATCAGGAAATTTAATATCCGCTTATGTCCCCGAAAAGGCATTGAATATTTCAGATACTTTTACATTTATTGTTGAGACCCAATATGGAAATTGGGCGCAAAACCAAACTTGGTATTATGATTGTATGCCCGATCAATATGCTGAATATAGTGTTCTTGGTGGGATTCCTGGTTATAGTATTTTCATAGTATTAGGAGCAATTTTTGGCGTTACTGTGATTATGATAAAGAAAAGATCTAAATAAAATAATTTTCTACCTTTTTTTTTTTTAATATTATATCAGTAATTTAAGACATCCAAATTCAATTTAGAAGAAGAAAACGCTTAAGTTAAAGGTGTATATAAGGAATTTATTTTGATAATTCTTCTTTGATTTGTAAAACTAATTTTTCAGATTCTATAGAATCAGTTACAAATTCAATTTCGTCAGGTGATCTTATTCCTACTCCTAGTTCTACTGCTCTTTTAATTTGTTCTTGTTCAAAAATTGATCCCTTGGATACTTCTGGGGTTGTCCCCAAAATTCGTAATATCGCAACTCCGATGGCATCAATTGCAATTTTATCCGTACCTGAAATAAAGACATTCGCATCTTTTCTTGTTCCTTCCATCGGTCCACGATCTACAAAAGCAATAAGGCCGTCCATAATGATTAAATTGGTTTTATATACCGCATTAATTTCGGCGATCATTTTCCTTTGATGCTTAGAAGAGTGCAATTCCGACATATATTGTTTAGCTACTAATCCTACTGCGTTTTTTAGTGATAGAGTAAAATGACCCCCATACATGTGAGTCTTTAGGCAACAAGTTTCAACAATGCATTCTGCATCATCATATATCTTAGCAAAAAGGAATCCATCTTTCCAGTGACTATCTTCGGATTTTTTAAGCACATACTCTTCATTAGGTATATCAGTTAAATCAACTGTCTTAAAATCTAATTCTTTTGCTAACGTATATAACCCTTTTTTCGCAAATGTTTCAGATGTATTAGCTGGACCACTTCGCTCTGCAATTGTGATGGATTTAGCACCCATTTCTCTTAGCTTGATGATAATTTGTCTTACCGTTTCCATTGAGCTTGAGGCAGGAGGAGGATCCGCTGTATTGAAATTTGGTTTGAAAATTACATTTTTATCTTTTACAGGATTGATACCTAATAGCTCTAAAGACTTGTTTACGCCATAAATACTATCTTTTGTAGAAATAACTGCTACTTTAGTCATATTATACACCATCTATTAGGTAATAAATTGTATGTGTAAAATTAAAATTTGCTCTTTTAATGGATATTATTATTTATAAATCAATATTTTTGGGTAGAAATACTCATATTTTTTTTGACTTAAACTAAAATAATACTTTTCCGAGTATTACATAATGTGTGTATACGGACTTTATGTATAAGACACGCGTTTGTCAGTGGTTAAATTAAATAACTGGTATTTTTTTATAAAAGCTAAGATATATATTAATATGATGACACTTTCGTATGAAGAATTCATTAAGAAATACAGCTTAGAAAACGTAAATAACAAGTTGGAACTTAAAGGCCAAGAGAAGATTGATTTTTATAATGATTTGGACAAGTTATTAAGGGTGATATGTAGGATTTTTGATAAAATAACAAACATAGCCTCGCTTCGAGGTGGTCAAGTTTTAATGAGTTTAGCAAAACTACAAAACGGAGGAAGTGTTACTAATAAAACAGATGTTATGCGTAGCTTGAATATTGATAGGTTAGAAAAATTAAAGCACGCTTTTGATTATTTAAAAAGGGAAAATTATATTAATATTGAAGAAAAAACAGAGAAGTTCCACATTGTCTCATTAAATGAACAAGATAATCCCGATTTAACAATTTTCAGAGAGATCATTCAGAAATACTGGCTAACACCAGAACAAGAGATTGCAAAAACTAGGAGGTGGATTGAAGGATGATGAGTAAAAATGAGAAAGTATTTCCAGATATATATTTTGAAGATGAGGAAAGTATTATTAATTCTTTAAAGGTAATAAAGTCAGAATATTTCAAAAAGGCGATAAAAGCTTTCGTTTGTATATTTCTTATTTTAACAATTTATTTGATTTATTTAATTTATTGGTTTCAACCAAATATTTTCTTACCTAACAATACTACTTTAGAGATTACTTCTACTATAAGAAAAATTTCATTTAATTTAACAACAGGTTGGGCATTCTTCAGCATTTCTATTTTCATAATAGCCTATCTTATTAAATTAATTCGAATGAAGTTTACTCCATCCCTAATATGTTTTATGAAAAAAGAGATCCATAACATTGGTTTAAAATTTCAAAAGCGTTTTGCGAGTAGTTCATTATTCTTGATGCTTAACTCTGGAGCAATTGCTTTACTTATATACATAGATTTTGGAATCATTCAGCTTGATGGGAGCTATATAGGTAATGGTGTACAAAGTTTTATTATCCTATATTTAATTCTTAGTATTACTATACCAGTTATTTGGATTTTTGTTAACGATAAATTTGCTGCAAAATTAAAACCAAACTTCTATGTTCTATTTGAATTTCATTATAAAATTAGAAAAAAGCGGGGATATGACCCAAATTTAGTTGGTATCTATTTAACATCAAATCGTTTATGCTCGAGATTTAATAAATCTGGTAAGGAAACTCATTCTAAAATCTCAGAAATCAGGTGGCTTCCTCGTAACGGTAAAACAAAATACGAATTAAATCCATATTTACACTTTCATGAATTTTCAGCTCCAGTTAATTTTCAAAAACAATTTTTGAATATCTCATTAGCTTTAAATGAGTGGGACGAAAATTATATGCTGAATCATTATTATCGAAACACCGGTTATTCCTATTTAAAAAATATGAAGATGAGATTACTTTCTAACGAAAATTATATGTTTTCTTGGAGAATTCGAGGGTAATTAATTAAAAAAGAAAATTTGAATTACTTAGAAATACTTCAAATAAAGTATTTTTGCTGTAATCTGACATATTCATAATAATCAGCAAATTCTTTTTCTACAAATTCAAATATAATTACAAATAATTGACGAAATAACTCCTCGGGAAATATTTTTTGTTCAAAAATCGCCTCAAATACTAATTCTTCAGTAATAATTTGAGAGTTAACTGGTTGATGATACAACAGAAATTTTAACATTACTTTTTCTACTCTATCTTTTATCATTTTTTTAATGATGCCTAAACTAATATCCCGTTTTGGATCGACAAAATAGGGAAAATTCATATCATCTAAAATTTTAATATAGTTCAATGTGCTTGTAATCTTATCTACACAATATTCTAATGAAGTTACTGAAATTCCGAACTTTCCGCAGAAGTCTTTCTTGGTTTCATGAGCAGGAAAAGCAAAAGGATGACGAGAAATTATATAATATGCCGCAATATAAAATTTATATAAATTATGTGGAATTTTTTTCATTATTCTGAGATATCTATAAATAAGAGAGACTGTATCAAGTAAGAAATCATGATTGATTTCAAATTTTTTTAAAAAATCTTGTCCATCCTTTATTAGATCGACCGTAATACGTTCTTTCGTATTTAATAATTCAAGATCGGGTGAGTAAAGCTCTAACATTTCACACACGCAACTGATACATAATTTTAAATTTAAGCAATATCGATGTGATATTTTGATAATATCCTAATGTGCATCTATATATTTAAATTTATGCATCACAGAAGATGCATTTTCGGATCAAAAATGCAAATATTTATAAAGTCGTTTTCTCATTAATTATTTAAATAAATTTGTCGGATACTCAATAGGTATGCCATCTGAAAGTAGACCTCAAGAAGATTCTGATCAAAAAAATCTAAGAATCTCAGTTAAATTAGATGAATTTGATCATAGGGTTATAAGTAAGATGGCAAAAAATAGAGATACTTCATTATCAGAAACCATGCGTAATATTGTTCATCAATGGATTGAAGGTAATCCGAATTTATTAAAGGAAAATTATGGAGTAGAAATAAAAGAAATTAATGAAGAAATTTTTATAGACACAGCAGAATTATCATATGATAAAGCATTAAAACCAATTGAAATAGAACTTATTAGAGAATTACCTGAGTTTTTTGAAATGGTTGAACTTGTAAGTATCGAAGATTTAGCTGAGCATTTCGATGTTCCTGTAAAATCTATAAAAAAAATATTTTTTACTCATGCTAAAGAAATAAAATCTGTTGGTCTAAATTTGATTATTAGAGAAGGAAAAATATTCAAAGAGTAAGAGATATTATATGATTAAAGATAAAATTGAAAAAAGTATTGAAAGCTCAGAAAAATTTTTACAGTCTAAGGATATAAGACCTCATTTTGGGTTAATTACTTTTTCTGAATTTTTTAGAAAATCTAAAAGTAAAGATATTTATTATGGAAATGAAAAAATCCCTTTTAGAAACAGACATCCAATCTTTAAAAGTCTTCTGAGAATTGAGTTTGAAGATGCGATTAGAGAGTATCTTGAAATTAAATAAATTCTTATACATTGTTCTTAGACTTTACATAAACTTTTTTAAATAATGAGATTTCACTTATATCCATAAATTAAATCTAAATATAAGTGATTTATTTGTCAAAAGAAAATAGTGATGGAAGGGTTTCTTCAGAAATTCTAAGCACTGAAGAGGTAGAATATGAAACCACTACTTCAAGAAAAAATGTCTTTTTTTGGGCGATGTATGACCTTGCAAACACGATTTATTCCATGGTCATTGTGAGTTTAATTATTAATCGTTATGTTCTGGTGATAGGTCAATTAGAATATGGAATGTCTTATGGTAGTATTAGTTTTCTTTATGGTACGGTTAGTCTTATTATGCAGCTAGGAATAGCTTTTTGTGTACCCATTTTAGGAGCATTAAGTGATAATGTGGGAAAGCGAAAACCTTTTATAATAAGCTTGACAGGTATTATCCTACTTTTTGCGAGTTTACTTGGATTCTTCCATGATCTTACAACTGTTTTACTGTTTTTTGTAATTGCAAATGTTGCATTTCAATTTAGTTTGACTTTCTATGATGCAATGCTTCCATTTATAGCTAAAAGAGAAGACCTTGAAAAAGTTGCCGGATTTGGAGTTGCTTGGGGCTATTTTGGTACTATTATTTCTCTCTTTATCATGTTTCCTTTAATAAGCTTGCTGGGTGATATGAATTCAGTTCCACCTGTACTCCCGGAGATGATCCAGTAATATATGGTTATACAGGTTTTTGGTTCACGTTTGTGATACCTATGATTCTATTTTTAGTGTGCGCTATTCCATTTCTTTATGTACGTGAAAAGCAGAAAAAAGGTAAAAGACCTCCTGTAGGTAAATTAATAAGTAATAGTTTTAAACAGGTAGTTAGTACACTCAAGGATATTAGAAAACATAAATCAATGTTTATATTTATTGTTGGGTATTTTTTTGTTGCTGACATTGCTAATGTTATAGTTCTCTATATGACGCCAATAGTTACTGATGGTTTGGTTATTGCAGGTGGATCAACCACATTTGCTATACTTTTTATAATAATTGCTACATTTTCTGCAGTTGCCTTTACTTATTTTGTGGGAAAGTTTGGTAAAAAATATGGAGCAAAAAAAACATTTTACCTTGTAGGTGCCTTGTGGGGAATTGCGTTAACTATAGGTATTATATTAGTATTTACAACGCAGGCTATCGATGTCGGTGCAAATCTCCCCTTTATATTTAGTATTATTATGGTTATAGTAGCAGGTCCAGCTCTAGGAGGAACATGGACAGCTCAACGAATCATGGTAATAGAACTTGCCCCTAAAGAAAAATTCGGAGAATTTTTTGGTTTTTCTAAGCTCACTGGAAAACTTTCTTCAGCATTAGGTCCATTTATTTGGGGTATTGTTATGTTGAGTTACGATATAATAGGCAAAGTAGCTTACGGTTGGGCAATGATCTCTATTGGAATTATAATGGTAATAGGATTAATAATAATTTCATTTGTAAATACAAGTAAATCCCAAAATCTTAATTAAATTATTTATTTTTTTTATATTTTAATTTCTATTTATGTTTAAATATTTTTCAAAAATAGACTTTCTCTGAAATTATGTAAGCTATTTCTTTAAATAATGATAATGATATAATTCTTTTAATCCTAATTTTTTATATAGATTAATTGCATTTCTATTTACAATCTCGACTTGTAACCAAACAAATTTAGCATTTTTAGGTAATGCCCATTCAATAATTGCTTTATAAAATAGTGAACTAGCGATTCTCTTTCTCCGATGATTTGGATCCACGACGATATCTGCAAGATATAAGCAAGCATTTTGATCTAATACTCCCATTAAAGTTCCAATGATTTCATCTTGAGCTCTTACTATAATAAAACATTTCTCAGGAATTTTTATACGCTGAGTTATCCCTTTGATGATAATTTGCTGATCCTTTGGTCTAGCTGAATATTTTGCTAAGAAATCTGAAACTTCCGTAGTTCTCTCATTGTAAAATGAGTATGAAAATGTTTTATTCACTTTTAAGCTTGGAAGGTCTTTAATATGACCACCCATCCCAATAGTAAAATCAAATTCCTTATAGCCACCTTGTATTAATGTGCTTTTGAGATAACTAGGTTTATAATAGTCGTGCATCATGAAAATTGTAGGTAGATCATACTTTTGATAGGCGCTCTCAACAATCTCAATATCTTTATGTATTGTTGTTTTATTTCCATAATAATTTAAGGGTATAACCGAATTCGCTCGAGAGGTTACTCCATTATTGAATCTTAAAATCCATCCATTCTGGAAAAAATAATATTGTGCTGGCCATGAATTTATTAAATTTTCTAGCAAATATCGAACTAGATTTTTTGATCTCATGATAATCTATTTAACAGAAATATGGATATTTTATTAAAATTCTTCTTATTTAGAGAAATTAAATAGTATAATTATAAAAATTATAGTCTGGATGAGAAAAGATAGTAACATTACATGCTACTATTGTCGGTAATATCCGATCTAATTCATATTCAAGTTGAATATAAACTTTCAAATCATTTCCTTCTGTTTTATTTGATATTACTACTTTAATTTCGCCCATTCCAAATCCTGATCCTTTTATATAAGTTATATCCCAATTTAAATAGATTATGTTTTCACTTATATTTTGGAGTAGTTCAAAATTTAAACTTAAAGCTTTATTTAGGTTTAAGTAAATATATTTCAAATTGTATAAATCGATTTTTGTTACATTGTGATCCTTCTTAGGAATTACATAATCTCCTTTTATATTTTCTTCAAATGGATCAATATCATGATGATTACAAAATCGTTGCCTTTTAAAACAATCTGTGTGCCTTACATGGGCTACCCCATAAGAAGTTATTGCCTTAACATTAAATAAATCTAGACCCGTATCATTCATATTCTTCGATTGATAATGATCAGTACTTATTTCTTCAAATTGGTTTGCGATTCTCGTAAAACGGGTTGTTCCTGGGCCAGAACAAATGAGCACTATATCAAATCTTACAATTTGTATTGGGGACCATAAACGAAACTCAGCAATATCGTTAGACGATATGATTACATTTACAGTTTGAGGTTTTATGAAATGGTTTGCCCATCTTACTTTAATTATTCCGGTTGATGAGTAAGCAGTAAAATCTGCTCCGGACAAAAATCTAATATTCCAAAAATCGTGATATTGATGACCTGAATCTGAGACGCATTGAAAATCTGTGAAGAAATTTATATTATCCAGAATTAAATTTATTGTTCCAGAAGTTGTTGAGATTCTAAAGTCATTGTATATATCACTATGATTTAATTGAACATTTATATTTCCAGAACTAGTCTCAATTTCAAAAATGCTAATATTAATATTATGTGTGTTTATTTGTATATTGCCTTTTTTACTATTACTTCTAAATCCATAGAGTTCATAGTTAGGATTAATAAACAATGTGAGATTTGAATATTCAATATCTTTATCTAACGCTTGTCCATCGAGAGCGCTATAAATGAAAATCTTTAATATAGTAACATTTAATTCATAACTAATTTTAATAATTTCATTTGGATCATAAATTCCCTTATAATTTATTTTCCATTTTGCCTCAAAAATATTAACCGGTTTTTTTATTGATTGTACAAGAGAAATGTCTCCTATCTGAATTTGATTTTCAATTTCAATTTCAGATACATCTATTTCCTCACCAGAGATTTCATAAAAATCAGAAATTTCTTTAGAACTCTGCATATATATGAGAAAAATTGTTGTTCCAATTGATATTGAAGCAATAATGGTAACTACTAATAATAATTTTATATTTTTCTTTTGTAGAAATTTGAATCTCATATCTTTGTTTAACACATATTAAAGAGTTTTTCTATAGAAATCTATTTATTTTTAATATGGATATCAAAGTAAACTTATATATTTTTCTTAATGAATTAATCAGTTAAATGGAAAAATTTAACTTTGTTTTCTCAAGTAAAATAAATTTAAAAAAATTAATTTAGTTTTTTAGAAAAAATTAGATACAAAATTAAACCAATAAAAAATCCTAAGGTAATACTAAAGGATCCAATTATGGAATTCTGGAAAATAATATGAAAAATAATACAAATCATGCCAGAAGTTATAATTATTGGCAAAGATTTCAATTTGTAATCTTTAAATGATATTCTTACAAGTAAATAAGAGGTATATAAAAGCATTGCCCCAAAAATTGCTTGAGGAAATTCTACAAATATTAGGAAAAGAGTTTCTGAAAAAAATAAACCTAACAATATTTCAAGGATGCCTTCTAAAATCATAGAACCTCCTGAGCGTGCACCGAAAGCATATTGTGCTGCTAAGCCGCCTGAGCCATGACATAAAGGCATCCCTCCTAAAAAAGGATTAATTATATTCATCAATCCCATGTTTACCGCTAAAGAGTTAGCAGAAATTGCCCTCTGCTTTTCAGGGAATAAATCTTTTATCAAACTAATAGTAGCAATCATTACATTTGTTAAAGTTAAAAAAAATTGTGCTATACCTGCTAGAACCATACCTAAAAGTATATTATTCCATTGAGGGATGTTAAATTCAAATGTAGGTAATGAAAATCGAACATTAGATAGAGTTAACTTATTTGTAAAAATAAGTATAATAATTCCTAATAGTACAAGGATAAGAGCAGATGGAAGTTTCTTACTATTAATTAAAGCAAGTATAATTGAAATTGATATAATTCCGAGTAGAATTCCAAATAAGTTTTCATTAAAAATCAAGAAAATTGCAGTCCAGCCGAGAATTAATCCCAAACCTAGTTGAATGCCTCTTACAGTTATTAGTGGAATTTTTTTAACAATTCTATTTAGAGTTTTTGTTAATCCTAATACTGTCCAAATAATGCCAGTTCCTAATCCTGTTGAAATAACAAGATTTTGGCTCCATTTTTGAGAAAGTGCAATTGTACCAATTGTTTTTTGTGGCTGGACAGGTAAAGGAAGATTGTATTTTACCCCTAAGATTATATTTGTTATTCCAAGGGTTAAGAAAATACCTGCTGGATTTAATCCCACAATTGATATGTATCCTATAATAAATGGAATTAAAGTGCCCCAATCCCCAAATGCTCCACCTAATTCTCTTATCGAGAACTTCTTTCCCATTAGCAATTTCGAGCTGGATTTAGGATCTTCTTCAGAATTCATTTCACTATCAAATAAATATAAATTTTATACAATAAAATGATTTTTAATAAACTTTATTTTAAAAAATAGCCTACTTACATATTAAATCTTAGAAAATTTAAATGAAAATTCACATTAAAATAAATCCAAAATCAATGGGGTCGAACTATGAAAGAAAGTCAATTGAATGGGTTAACATTTTATATAGTTGATGTGTTCGCTGAAAGTAAATATGAGGGTAATCAACTAGCCGTTATAGTTGGTAATGACACAATTCCAACAGAGGTAATGCAAAAAATTGCCAAAGAAATGAATTACTCTGAAACAGTTTTTATAACTTCAGTAGAAGACTTTAGTATTCGTATTTTTACTCCTGAGGTAGAAATACCGTTTGCAGGCCATCCTACTATAGGTACTGCTTTTATCTTTCGTGAAGAATTCATCAAAAAAAAGGTAAAAACAATACTAATGAACTTGAAAATAGGACAAATTGCGATATTATTTAAATACAGAGGTGATTTATTATCTGAAATTTGGATGGAACATAAAGAACCTACGTTTCATGGATTTTTTTCACCTGAATTATTAGCGGAAATCATAAATCTTAATGAGGATGATATTGATGATCGTTTCAAAATTCAGGAAGTATCTACTGGAGTGCCAACAATAATTGTACCACTGAAATCATTAGCTGCCATACAAAAAGCTAATATTAACAAAAAGAAATATTATGAACTGATTAAAAGTACACAAGCAAAATCAATACTAATATTTAGTCCGGAAACTTATAATGAAGAAAATGATTTGAATGTAAGGTTTTTCGCAGATTATTTAGGAGTACCAGAAGATCCAGCAACAGGTTCTGCAAATGGTTGTTTAGCAGCATATTTAGTTAAGCATGATTATTTTAATAAAAATAATATAAATGTTAGAGTAGAACAAGGTTATGAAATCGGGAGAAGATCATTATTATTATTAAGAGCGGAAAAAAAAGAAGGGAAATACTATGTTGCTGTTGGTGGCAAAGTAATCATGGTAGCTAAAGGGAAATTAGTTTAAAATTTTTCTTGTTTTTTAAAATCCTTTTTCTTCAAATAATTTTTTACAGAAAAAATTACTATTACGTGTTTATGTAAAATAATTATCCTCTTGACTTGTTTACTGATTATAACACCGGAATTAAAGCAAAGAAAAATGAAGATTTTAAAGAGAGCCTAAAACAAGAATTTTTAATCGATTATAATACTAAATGGATTGTTTGAATTCATCACTAATTATGTCGAGTCTTTGATTTTAAATTATAATTCTAATATAAAAATAATATCATAAAAATAGGTGAATAATACTGTATTCAAAAATTATTAAGGATATTTTAAGAGAAAGTTATTGTTCATACAATTTGGATATTGCAGATATCATCATCCCTTTTTCTCAATTTATAAAAATTAAAAAAGCACAAGATATCTATAATGGAAATGAGGATATCCCATTCAACAAGAGAGATCCTGAATTCAGAAAAGCGTTAGTAAATGAATTTCTATAAGCTCTTCGTAAATTTTAAAAACCTATTGGCTTTTCCAATTTGGTTAAATGTGAAAAATCTATAAATAGGTCTTCAACAAATTATACTTTTAAATTACAAAAATTAAAAGTGAATTTCATGGGAAAAATTGATAAAATATTCGAAAAAATTCATGCGAGTTATTTCGCATTTATAGGTTTACTAGTCTTCTTCATCGGACTCATTCCTGCAATGATTGTACACCCTGATTTCAGCTTTTTTGTCACTCATATAAGCTATTTAGGAACTCCTTCGAATTCTCTTCATATATTTTTTAATGTCTGTTGGTTTATTACAGCGGCCTTTATAATACTTTTCTTGTTAGGGTTCACTCAATATTTACAAGAAAAAGGAATAAAATCCAAATGGGCATGGATAGGATGTATTCTTGGTGTTCTTTCAGCTATAGGGATTATGGGTATGGCAATATTCAACTCAGACACTGTTTATATTATGCATTTAATTTTTGAATTACTCTTCTTCATGACAGGGATTCTATACTTATTTCTATATACATATCTTGAATGGAAATCTTCAGAATTTAAAAGTACACAGGCCATATTCAATTTTATAGTGGCTCTTTTCTTCTTACTATATTTAGTATTGTTGATATTGAATCGTGTAAATC
>JBATUM010000062.1:0-1705 GCA_049671145.1 Promethearchaeia archaeon | reverse complement strand
GTCATGCTCTACGCCTTTCTATGATGTGTAATAATCGTTTTGTTAATTCTATACCTACTAAAACAATTAAACACATTACTAAGATTAGTCCAATTTCAAACAATCCTATTGAACCTATACCAAAAAGTTCGCGTATTAATGGTATACTCATTAGTATGATTAGTAAAATAACTTCCCATAATACAACTAATAAAAGGAATCGATGTGGTCTCACTTTAAGAATATTATACTTCAATGAACGACAACTTAATGCTAATACAAGTTCAAAGAATACAAAAACTAAAAATAATCTTGTTTGAGCGATAGTTACTCCTTCTGTCAATGAACTTAGAAATATCCATAATAGTAGAGGAACTTCTAAGATTAAAGCTCGTATTAAGAAAGACTTAACATCTTTCGTAAAAATAGTCTCTTGCGGAGGACGCGGTGGTCTATTCATAATATCTGGATCAGAAGGACTAACTCCAAGAGCAATAGCCGGAAGACCATCAGTAGCTAAATTGACATATAAAATTTGTATTGGTATTAATGGTAATGGAAAACCCATCAAAACAGCAATAGATAGAACAGCTATTTCTACTAAATTTGCTTGAATTAAATAAGTCAGATACTTTTTTATATTATCATAAATCCAACGCCCCAATTCTATAGCACTTACAATCGTAGCAAAATTATCGTCTATTAAAACCAAGTCCGCAGCTTCTTTAGTCACTTCTGTTCCAGTTTGGCCCATAGCTACTCCTATATTTGCCTGCTTAAGAGCGGGGGCGTCATTAACACCATCCCCTGTCATAGCAACTATTTGACCTCTTCTTTTCCAAGCTTCAACAATTTTTAATTTGTGTAAAGGAGAAACTCTCGCATATACTGTTATATTATCAACTATTTTATCTAATTGGTTATCATCGGTTCTTTCTAATTCTTCTCCAGTTAAAACAAGATCTCCATCATGATAAATTCCAATTTCCTTTGCAATTGCCATAGCGGTAAGTTTATGATCGCCTGTTATCATGATTGGTTTTATTTTTACTTGTTTACACATTTCAACCGCCTTAATCGCTTCTTCTCTTGGGGGGTCGATCATACCGATTAAACCTAAGAAAGTTAAATCTTCTTCTAAAAATTCTTCACCAAAATTGGTTTGATCACCACTAACTTTTTTATAACCTATAGCTAAAACTCTGAGTGCTTCTTTAGCCATTAATTCACTCGAATCAAAAATTAGCTTTTTTAAATCTTCAGTAATTTTTTCTAATTTATTGAATTTTGCAACGTGATTACATTTCTGTAAAACTATTTCAGGAGCTCCTTTCATATATACAAAATTTTCTCCATTTTCAGAAGAATGAATTGTGGTCATCCTCTTCCTTTCTGAACTGAAAGGTATTTCTCCCAAACGTGGGAAAAGATTTCTTATTTCATCCTGAGAATAATTTGCTTTTGTTGCGTTTACAATAAGAGCACCTTCTGTAGGATCTCCTTTTATTCGCCACTTTTCCCCTTCATTAATCAATTCAGCATCATTGCATAAAATAGATCCAAACAGCAGATATTTAAAAAATTCACTTGAGAGAGGGTTAAAACTTTCGTCGCCATGGAACATTCCTACAGGTTCATACCCTACACCTGTTACCTCAATAAATTTTTCATTAAAAAAAAGTTTACGTACAGTCATTTCCCCTTTAGTCAGTGTTCCCGTTTTATC
>JBATUM010000061.1:0-13591 GCA_049671145.1 Promethearchaeia archaeon | reverse complement strand
AAGAAAGGCTGAGGCTGTTCGGAGATGTTTATCTGAGGAAGAAAGTGTTAGTCCTGAGAATCCAGCATCAATATTAAAAAAGCATCCTCGTGTATTTTGTTATCTAGATAAATATTCTGCTTCTCTTCTTTAACTTTTAAGATTTTGTAATATTTCCTTAATTTCAATCAATTTTTTCATTGCCTCTACAGGAGTTAAAGAATTAATGTCAACATCTCTTAGAATTTTAATCACCTTTATTAAATCTTCATCTATTATTTTTTCTCTAACTGCTACAGGTTTAAATAGAGATGTTTGCACAAATTTTTTCGTTTTTTTAGGTTTTGAATCTTTTTCAATATTATTGATTTCAGTTTTTAATTTCTCGATTTCAAAAGTTTTTTTACCTAATTCTTTTTCCTTAATAAAAATCTCTTCTTCGCAACTCTTTAAATCTTGATGTTTTGTTTCGAGTTCTAAGTTTAATTTCTCTAACTCTTTTAGCTTTTCACTTACAAGTTTGTCATAATGTTTTCCAGAACGCACTCCATTGCCATTTTCTTTAACTGTTGCTCTAAATGGGTCTTTTTCTTCTATTTGATCCAAAATTTCAAAAGCTCTAATAATTACATTATCAGGAATGCCAGCTAATTTCGCTACATTTATTCCATAAGACTTATCAGTACTCCCTGGATTTAACTTTCTTACAAAATTAATACGTCCATCCTCATTTTCTATAATATCAAGGTGATAGTTCTTAATTCGTGGTAATTTTATCTCTGTTAGTTGATGATAGTGAGTACTAAAAAGTGTTTTAGCCTTTAAATCATGAAGCGTTTCTAGAGTAGCCATAGCAATACTTTGACCATCACTAGTACTTGTCCCTCTACCAAGCTCATCGATAATAATAAGGCTTTTAGGAGTAGCATAATGCAAAATTTTCGCTGTTTCTGTCATTTCAATCATAAAGGTACTCAATCTTCTCGCTAAATCATCTGAGGCTCCTATACGCGTAAAAATTTGATCAATGGCTCCTATTGTCGCCGATTTTGCAGGAACAAAACATCCCATCTGAGCAATTATGCAAATTAAAGCAACTTGTCTTAGGAAAGTACTTTTACCTGCCATATTTGGACCAGTTATTACTAAAATTTGGTCTTTTTCAGTATCTAAATAGCAATCATTAGGTATAAATTTATCAGACAAATTTATTTGTTCAACAACGGCATGTCTTCCATCTTTTATAATTATCTTATCTTCATCGTTAATCACAGGGCGACAATAATTATATTGTTCGGCAATCTCAGCAAAACATGCCATTACATCTATGAATGCAATATTTTTTGCTGTTTCTAAAATAGTTACCGTTTCTTGTAATACTTTTTCTCGTATCGTACAATAAATTTCATATTCTAAATCGTTTATCTGTTCTTCTGCTTTTATTATTTTATCTTCAAGTTGCTTTAACTTTGCCGTGGTAAATCGTTTCGCATTTTTAAGAGTCTGCCTTTCTATATATTCTTCAGGCAACTTTGGAATAGATTTAAGAGTATTTAGTGTAATTTGAATATAATATCCAAGAATATTATTATGACCAACTTTAAAACCAGAATTTAATTTCCATCTTGATTTTTGCTCATTTTCGTATTCAAGAATGTAGCCTTTCCCGTTATTAAGGATATCTCTTAAATCATCTATTTTTTCATTAAAACCGTAATTTATAATATTTCCTTCTCTTATAGTGGTAGGTGATTCGTCTTTAATTGACGCTTCAATCAAACTCCTAATTTCTCTAAAATCATTAATTTCTCGCAGAAATTTAGATATTTCAGGAATTTTCGACTTTTCTAATATTGTTTTGATTTTAGGGATTTTTTCTAATGAATTTTTAATATTAACTAAATCTCTTGCATTTGTAGATCTAGAATAATTAATTTTATTGATATATCTCTCAAGATCTCCAATGATTTTTAATTCTTCTCTTAACTCAGATCTTAGGAAAATATCATCTTTAAATTTCTGGACAATATTCAGACGGTGATTTATCTCATCAATATTAATAAGTGGCTGTAAGATGATCTTTTTTAATAAACGAGCTCCCATTGGAGTATGAGTATGACTAAAGATAGAATATAATGTTGTATCTCTCCCTTTTTCCCATAATGATGTAATTAGTTCTAAATTTCTTTGAGTAATATAATCTAGATGTAAAATTTGTTTTTCTTGGATTACATTTATTTTAAAAATATTCGGTAATATATCTCTTTGGGTTTCTTTTAAAAATGCTAATAAGCCACCAGCTGCTTGAATAGCTAGTGTTTTTTCTTCCAAATCGAATCCTTTAAGATTTGAAACTTTGAAATGCCGAGTTATTAAAGAATAGGCATCATCATTATTAAAAATAGAATCATCATATGGTTTAATTAACGCACTATTTAAATCAGTTATTAACAAAAATAGTTTCTCATCCTTTTTCAACTCTGAAGGGACAATAACTTCAACTGGATCGTATTGGGCAAAAATACTTAATAGTTTTTCTAGTGGATCTTTTTCATTCATAGAAAATTCAGTCGTTATAAATTCACCCGTAGATAGATCCGCAAATGCAATCCCAAAACCAGTTCTTTGTCTAATTATCGAACATATATAATTATTTTCATTAGATTTCAACATATCTGACTCGATAATTGTACCTGGGGAAAGTATTCTTACAACTCCTCGTTTTACAATTCTTCCTTTCACTGTAGACGGATCCTCTAACTGATCAACCAAAACCACAGTTTGTCCTAAATTTACTAAGTTTTTTAAATAATTACCTGCATGATGAGGGATACCCGCAAGAGGATAGGAATCATTTCCAAACTTTCTCTTAGTTAAAGTAATGCCTAATAGATTAGAAACTCTCACGGCGTCATCATAGAAAAATTCATAAAAATCTCCCATTCTATAAGCTAATATATGGTCAGGATATTTTTTTTTGTATTGTTCCTTGACACTGTACCAGTGTTTCATCATTGGCGTTAGATCTTTCAGATTGAGTTCCTCTATTGAGATTTTATCCTTCATCATAAGAAAAAATTCAACTTTAAGAAATAAATCTTACAAGTCTATTAATTTTCAGTAGAAATTTATAATATTTATTATAGATTTAATAATAAAAGCTCTTTTGTCTAAATCTAAGGAGTTATACCCAAGGTTTCAATCCAAGGCTTAGGTAAATTGAATAGTTTCTTTGAATAGCAATTCCCGCTTTTTAGCAGAAGGGAAAAAAAAAAGAAAAGTAAAGTAAACTTAAATATTTAATATTTTCTTTTCTAAAGTTAAATCATATGCTTCTTTCATAGCTTCCTCATAGATATCAATCTTAAATTTATTGTGGAGTGGGCTTATCTTACTACCGAATTTAGCGACTTTACTTAATGCTTTTGGAAAGAAACCAAGAACTGGAGTGGTGACCATTAATGCTGCTCTATTAAATTCTTGTAATGTATTATCATCATAACCACCTAAGAACCCGTCTAAGAATGCATAGAAAAATATGAACACGAAAATCCCTAATAAGAATAAGATTGCTGTATTGAGGATTTTATCTCCCAAAGGAAGTGCCCAAATTAGTTCACTGGTAAAATATAAGACAATAAAATTGATAATTGCTGAGATTGCTGGAGTTATAAAGGTTTTAAAGGGATAGATTTTATATTTAATGATTTTTTTCCGGACAATCAACCAACCAATAATATCTTTAAGAAGTACCGCAGGAATATAAGCTATAATTACATAGACCATATCCCTTAAGAAATAAACTAAAATAAACATAAGTAATGCTCTACTAGTCTGCTCAATAATCCATACCACCATCAAATAACCAGTACGTCCCGTACCTTGGAATACAGAATCAACTAGCCAAGAATAGATACCAGCAGTATGAAAAAGTAATAAGGGTACTAGAAATTTGACTGCAGGACCACCATATTCTTCACCAGCAGCTCCTACTAAAAATTTAGCTCCTGTGGCAAAAAGAACAGATATTAAGAAAAATGCAAAATAATTCCCCCATCTAAAAGCTTGATAGATATATAGTTTCGTTAATGTATGCTTATTATGAGAACTTGATTCACTATACGCACCTAAAAGACTATTTGAATATAATGTTACTATTTGGACAATTGCTCCTAATGTCCATGTTAAATTAAACCAACCTAAATTATTGGAATAATTTGCTACAAATATTGATGTTATAAGAACTTGTATAAACCATCCTATTTGCACAAAACCTTCTCCAACACCTAGCCTTGACCCATATCGTAATGATTCTTTAACTTCCTCTTTAGAAAAATCAATTCTAAAACAAGTTTTAGGTGAAAAGCCTTGCTTTTTAAATATTAAAATTGAAATAAAAAACGTCATCCAATAATCAAAACATCGTGCAATCGCATATCCTATACCTGCTCCCAGAGCTTCACCAAAGACAGGATTAGCAGCACCCCACATACGTCCAAGATAACAAAAAATCACCTGCCCTACTAATAAAAAAACTACTTCCCAAAAAATATATAATATTAGATAGAAATCTGAACGTTGCATCCCTTGAAAAGAATACATAAATACTAAAAATACGCCAGGATATTGAACGAATGAATATATTATAAAAATCCAACTCATATGAGCTAGATTAGTATATGGAAAAATAAATGATCCCATGAATGCGATTAATGAAATTTGAATAATACCAGTGATTATTTGCCACCATACATAAATTTGAATGTAATGTATTGATTTTTCTGGATTTTTTACTCGATATTGGGCAAAATATTTAGCTAAAGCAAAACTAGTTCCGAAATCAAACAAAATCCATATTATTTGAAAGAAGTTATAGGCATAATTATACCAACCAGCAGCTTGTGGGTATGGTTGTATAATTTGGGGCATAATAAAATTAGAGATTAGTAACTGTGGCAAAACGAGAATCAAACCTATGAATAAGGTGAAAAGAAATCCACCTAGTTGGCGATGAACCCCTATAGCTTCCCAATCATCTTTTAAATCTACATGTTCCTCTAACTTTTTTTCTAAAGCCTCAATTTCTTCCGCTTTTTTCTTTTCTTCCTCTTCTGCTCTTAGTTTTAATGTTTCAATTACCTTTTGGTCGATGGTGCCTCTTGATTTCCTTCTAACAACAATGAATAAAGCAATTGCTAAAATCGCGAGGATAATAATAATTATTCCAATTATAATTTGTTCAAAAGAGTGAGGAACTGGTGAATAAGGCCACGAGGGATAAGTTTGAAAAGATAAATTTAAACTCTCAAAAGTTAACGCATATAAAAGGTAATTGAAATAAGGCCACACTTTAAAATCTAGATTAGCATTTGTTTCTATCCAACCTGCAAACAGAATAACATTTCCGCTTCCCTTTGCTCTTTCAATTATAATTGCTTCTCGATTTGCTTCAATCTCCAAATTTTTTGAAATAGGATAGACGTCTACGACTCTTTCTACAGATAAATCTAAGCTGTTAAGAGGAATAACAGTCATATTATTAACCTTTATATCAGGAGCAGAATTCCAGTCAATATTGCTACTAATTGGATGATTTGGGTTATTTACTATAAGTAGCATAGATTCTTGATTTTTTGCCTTACCTGCTTCGAATAATGTATTATCAATCAATTCTAATTCATCCAATAAACTAGCATCATTATGTAAATTTTGCCCCATAAAAATGATAGCTCCTCCTCCATCTAACTCCACAAAATCAGAGATTACTCCTTGTTCTGTAGCATTTAATTGAGCATCAAATAGTATAACAACATCAATCCATGGATCTATTGAGGTTAATGGTTCAGAATCGGATTGTATTGAAGTATTAAAATTTCCTTGATCAATTCCAAGACTTTGAATAAATAAATCATCATTTCCCTTACTAATTACTAAAATATTTCTACTCGTACCCGGTTGCGCAAAAGCTGGTTTTATTAATAGGAACACTGCAATGTTACTTGCGATTAATGCAATCAAAGAGATGATCAGTAGTTTTGATATTTTTTGTTTAACAATTGACATAATTATCAATCAGATTTAATTAAAATTAGTATTTAATAATGAAATTTTGTTATTTATTAATGTTTAATTTTTTTGTATTTGTTTTTCAAACCATACATACATATCTCGATATACTAAAGCGCGACTTTTTTCATTCCACAATTCATGAAGGAATCCGTCATATTCTCGATATGTTTTATCTTGGCTTTTTACATTTTTAAAAAATTCTTGAGTTTTATTTTTATCAACAATATTATCATTTCCAGCTTGTAATATTAAAACTGGACAAAGTAGATTTATGGCGTTCTCCATAACCCACTTCATAGAATTTTCCATTTCTGCTGCTGATTTAACTGTGATTACCTCTAATTTTTTCTTATCAGCAATATGTTGTCTTAAAATCTTTAAATCAGTAGTTAATTGGTTCTGATCAATTTTCATTGATATAGACTTAGTAGGTGAAAGTTTCGAGATCGCCCCTGCCATCTTTTTTGCCATTTTTTTACTAGCCATTAACTTTATTTTTAATCCTAATTGAGGAGAAGATACTATAACTCCTTGTAAACCTGGATGGTTAATAGCGTATATTAAACTTATTAATCCACCAAATGCATGACCCATTAAAAATATTTTTTTACTTCCCGCCTCTTTTTTTACAAGATCCATAAACAGTACAACATCCTTTTGAATATGATCCATACTATCAATATGTCCTTGAATTTCAGCATTTCGAAAGTGCCCACGTAAATCAAAGGAAAATAATGCGTAATTTTGCTTTTCAGTGAAGAATTCAGCGGGGATATTCATTCTATCAGAATGGGTGCCCCAACCATGAATTGCAATTAAATATGCTTTAACATCTATTGAATCAGGTAACCAAGATTGATAAAATAGTTTCTTATTCCCCCTTCCTTCAAAGTATCCAGATTTATTTATCATATTTGTTCACATATAGAGTAAATTTCAGCCAAAATAGATTTAATGTGATTAATAATTTCGATTTTTTTATATTATTATTGCTTTTGAAAATGATTTTAAAGAGAAATGCTAATTTAACAAAGTTTTATATTATTCAGTAAACTTCTTATAAAATAATATTATTTTTATATCAACATTTCAACTTTAAAGGCTATTTCAATGAATGCATCAGACAATAATGGTGAAATTATAAGTTTAATTATATTAGGCAGAGGTGGCCAAGGGGCAGTCACAGCATGTGAAATTCTTGCAGAAGCAGCATATTTAAGTGGAAATTTTAAAGATGTCCACGCGTATCCTTCATTTGGTGCTGAAAGGAGAGGTGCTCCAGTTCAAGCTTATGCTAAGCTGTCCAAAGCTGAAAAAATATGGGATCGCGCCCAAATTGAACACCCGGATATTTTAATTGTATTTGATGAAACAGTTTTAGATTATGAGGTTGTATCTTCGCTAAAAACTAATGGCACTTTTATTATTAATTCAGATAAAGAGCCAGAATTCTTTGTAAATAAGTTTAATTTTAGCAAAGATGTAAAAATTATTGTAGCTGATATTAGTAATTTATCATTGGAAAAAAATTTGACAATTGACGGAAACCCAGTTATTAATACTCCTATTTTAGGATTATTATCAAAGGCTTTACCAGATTTAACATTAGAGAACCTAAAAGAGGTTGTTTTTAACAAAATGGGCGAAAAAGTTGGAAAACTTAATTTTGAATTAATAGAGCAAGGTTATAACCTAGCTAAAATATTAAAAAATTTATGAATTCTTTTTAATTGATGGGTAATTTTACAATAAAAGTACTTCCTTTATTTCTTCCAGCTGATTCAGCTCTAATTTCACCTTCATGTAAATCAATAATCTCTTTTGAAATGAATAAACCCAAACCAGTACCTTGAATATTTACGTATTCATAACCGGGACCAAATCGCTCAATTTTACCAAATCTAGTAAATAACATATACATTTCCTCCATTTTTAGACCGATACCTGTATCACTTATTCTAAATTCTGCCCAATTCCCCTTTTTACTAAGATTTACCCCTATTTCTCCATCAGGGGGTGTATTCTTTATTGCATTTGATAATAAATTAATAATTACTTGCTCAATTCTGATTTGGTCTATCTTTAACTCTAGATTTTCGGGAACAGATATAATTAAATTAAGCTTCCTTTCTTTTATCCAGTAATCTAATTCTTTAACACAATCTTTTATAATTTTACTTAAATTGGTTGATTTTTTTGTTAGTTGGAGTTTATTATAATCAACACGGGTAATATCAATTAAATTATCAACTAAGTGTCTTAATCGTTTACCTCCTTTTTCAATAAGTTCAATTATTTCAAGTTGTTCTGCTCCAAATTTATCTTTATATAAAGTTAATAAAAGTTCACTTCCCCCACTTATTGAAACAAGAGGCGTTTTCAATTCATGAGAAACACGTGATATTAAATTTTTTCGAATTGTATCTAATTCCTTTAATTTTTTAATCTCTTCTGTAATTAAAATTTCAGCTTCTTTTTGTAGTGTAATATCATTAAAAATTGCTTGAACATAAGTCTCTCCTCCCATATTAATTAACCCAGCCTGTAGATTAACCCAGATTAGACTGCCATTCTTTTTATAAGCTTGAAGATCAATACGATGGATAATTTCTCCTTTTATAAACTGTGTAAACAATTCAATTATTTTTGGTAAAAAATTTGGATGAAGTACTGGAACATCTTTAAATTTTCTCCCAATTAATTCTTCTTTTTTATATCCAAAAACTTCTGCGGATCTTGGATTAATGTCAACAATAACTCCTTTAGAATCTAATAATACTATAGCAAAGGGGGTATTTTCATAAAGACTTCTGAATTTTTCTTCAGATTCTCTCAATCTTCTTTCTAAATTGAATTTATCTGTAACGTCAGTAATAGTTCCATCAATTTGAATAGGCCATCCAACTTTATCTCTAATTAAGTGTGAGTTTAATTCTAGAGTTATCTCTCTGCCTGTTTTGGTTTTAGCATGGCAAATATAACCTCTTACTACTCCCTCTCTAGCAAGAACTTCTAAATATTTCCCTCGGTCTTCAGGATTTTGCCAAAATTCCGAAACATTTTTCCCTATTAAACTCTCTAAGGGATCATATCCCATAATAACATTGTGAGTACTATTATGTTTTAACATTTCCCCATCTAATTTAACCTGATAAAAACCCACATCTAAATTTTCAATTAAATTACGATACTTTTTTTCTGATTCTTTTAAATTCTCTTCTGCTATTTTTCTTTCAGTTATATCTTCTGTATGCACTATAATCAAGTTAGGACTCACATATCCATAATTTACTAGAAGATACTTTTCTTTACCCGAAAACTGAAATTTGTATTTCATTTCCTTTGTAATTTGGAATTTTTCACTCATACAAAGTTTTAAATCGTCTAAAATTTCTTCTCGATCTTTATACAATTCAGAAGCTTTATTTCCTAAAAAATTGTTAACTGCTCCATTTGTTATTTTGGTGGCAGCATTATTAAAATCTATTAATATAAAATCATCCTCATATTTTTGCCAGGTATAAGCTGGAATTGGTCCCTCTTTATATATTGCTTTAAACATTTCTCCAGACTTTTTTAAATTCTGTTCTGCGGTTTTACGATCTGTTACATTTTTACCAATCCCTAAAACGGCATAGACTTTTCCATCTTTTATTAGAGGTATACCATACGTTTCAACGTATAAATAATTTCCAGCCTTAGTTTTAATTTTATATTCACTTCTTTTTGATTGCTTCCCCACTCTTTTTATTTCTTTCGTTACTTTATAGGCTTTCACCAGATTTTCTTTATCTAATAAATCTATAAAAGATATGTTAGGGATTTCGTCCCTTTCATAACCAAGGGTAATCAATGTTATTTCATTCGCATCTAGAAAATTTCCATTTAAATCATTAACATAAATTAAATCTAAGGAATGTTCAAAAAGATCTTTAAATTTTTCTCTTATCTCCTCTTTATTATAATCCATTTCAACAACCTAAGTATATGGTAACTATTCTCTATTAGAAAGTTCTCTAAAAAGATTATTAAATTATAATTATTTATGCTTATCTTTTATAAACGCTAGTAATCTAAGTTAATTCTATTTTGGGGCTAATTTTTCTACTTCATATGAATTTATGAAAAAAGATTATTTTTTTAATTAACTTAACCCGTAAATCTTATCGAATTTAATAGCAAGAATTTTATTCCAATACTTATTAATTTTTATATACAATTCAATTCAATAATTTGTGTGATACCTATGACTGATATTAAAAAGGATTACCAAAAAATACTTGGCTCTGTACAAAAACCAGTAAAAGGTGAAGCAGGAAAAACTGGTACGTGGAGCTCTAAAAAGCCAGTAATTGATTTGGAAAAATGTATTCCAGCAAAATCAGGAAAAGCTAGCTGCTTTAATTGTTGGTTATTTTGCCCAGAAGCGGTTGTTTCAAGAACAATCCCGCCAAGAATAGATTTAGAATATTGTAAAGGATGCGGTATATGTATGGAGGAATGTCCTGTGAAAGCAATAACTATGGAGGAGGTAAAATCGGAATGACCATTACAAAACCAAAATTTAATACATTAGGACAAAAAACTAAAATATTAACTGGTAATCATGCTGCCGCTCATGCGATTCGACAAGCGAAGGTTGGCGTGATTTCAGCATATCCAATTACTCCACAAAGCCCTGTGGTCGAAAAAATAGCTGAATTTATATCTAAAGGAAAATTAGATGCTAAATTCGTAAAAGTTGAGTCAGAACATTCAGCATTAGCTGTATGTTGTGCTGCTTCTGCAACAGGCTCTAGGGTAGCTACAGCAACCTCTGCTCATGGACTTGAGTATATGTATGAGATGCTTCCTTGGGCTGCAGGTAATAGACTACCAATAATTATAAATTTGGCTACTAGATCACTTGGAGCACCATGGAGCGTTTGGACAGATCATTCTGACTTTATAACAATAAGAGATGTGGGGTGGATTCAATTTATGTGTGAAAATAATCAAGAAATCTATGATACAAATATTCAAGCTTTTAAAATTGCTGAAGACCCTCGAGTTTTTTTACCATCAATTGTAGCCTATGACGGTTATATATTAAGTCATACTATGATGCCTGTTACTTTAGAAAATCAACAAGATATTAATGACTTTCTCCCTCCACTCAAACACCATATCAACCTATCAGACATTTCTCAAATAAAAGGAGTTGATCCTGTTACTACTCCTCACATTAGGAATAGAGGGGATGAAGGTACTGCTCCTGGATATTATGAATATCGATATGCTTTACAAAAAGCCCTTGAAAATTCTATCGATATTATACAACAAGTTCACGACGAATTTGCTCAAAAGTTTGGAAGATCTTATGGAAATGGCTTATTTAAAACTGAAAAAGTAGAAGATGCTAACGTGATTATCCTTGCCATGGGATCAGTTGCATCTCAATCAAAAATTGTATTAAAAAAGTTAAGGCAAGAAGGTTTAAAAGTAGGCTTGGTTAGTTTAAAACTATTTCGACCCTATCCTGCGAAATATTTAAAAGAGTTATTAAAGGAGAAGGAAACAATTGTAGTTTTCGATAGAGATATTGGATACGGTTATGAAGGAGTACTATGCTATGAATTAAAATCAGCTTTATACGGATTGAAGAAACCCCCTTTCATTAAAGGGTTTATAGTTGGTTTAGGTGGAAGGGATGTAACAAATGAACACATTATTGATGGAGTTAATAGAGCTTTAAACCAAGCTAAAACTGGAGAGATATCTCAGACAACTGAATTTTTAGGTCTAAAACTAGATCAACTCAGTAATTATGATGAATCAACTTTTTTTGAGGAGGGAAAAAAATAATGGTAAAAGTAATGGACATTCCAGAAGAAGAGTTTATTTACCCAGGAACTAGAGCATGCGCTGGGTGTTCAATGGCATTAATATATAGAATTGCCCTTAAGGCTTTAGGTCCAAATACCCTAATAACTGTACCTGCTTCATGTCTAACTGTATTACATGGAATGCAGGGTTTTTGTACAACTAAAGTATCTGTATATCACACTCCGTTTGCTACCACGGGAGCTGCAGCATCAGGTATAGTTGCATCTTTAGAAGATAAAGGTTTATCAGATGATATTAATGTAGTAGCATTTGCAGGAGATGGTGGAACTGTTGATATTGGTATTCAGAGTTTAAGTGGAGCTGTAGAAAGAGGTACAAATTTTATTTTTGTTTGTTATGATAATGAGGCTTATATGAATACGGGCGTTCAAAGAAGCGGGAGCACTCCTCCAGGAGCGTTTACTACTACAACACCCGAAGGAAAAACGGGTTATAAGAAAAATATGGCAAAAATTTTAGAGGCTCACGGAATACCATACGTAGCTACCGCTATATCCTCTTACCCGCTTGATCTGTATGAAAAATTTCAGAGAGCTAAAGGTATAACCGGTCCAAAATATTTTCATATTTTAGCCCCTTGCCCTCCAGGCTGGGGATACGAGCCAAAAGACTCAATTGAGATAGGTAGATTAGCCGTGCAAACAGGTTTTTGGCCATTATTTGAAGTAATTGAAGGTAAATATATTCTATCTAAAGATAGTAGAAGATTTCTTGATGCTTCAAAAAGGAAACCTATAGAAGAGTATTTTAATTACCAAAAAAGATTCAGAAAAATTTCGAAAGAAGAAATCGAAAACTATAAAAGATATATCAATGATTTATGGAATGAAGTTGAGCAGAGATTAGTAGAAATTTAACTTTTTTATCATATATTATCTTTTTTATTTTCGCTAAAATTTTTAGTAATATCACATTTACCGAAATAAATCGATAAAAATTAAAAATATCATAATTTTAAAATTAATTGATCCTTTATGCTAAGAAGTTTCATTTTCAACGAAATTAAAAATAATTGGATTGAAGAGGATGAATATTTATTTTATCATGATCTATGTGCCTTTCTTGATGAAGATAATAAAATCGTTTATCTATGGAGAGGACCTAAGAGTACCAAAGCTAGGTATAAAAAGGGATATCACTTACTGGGTGAATTAATTTCAAAGGATTTACATCTTAAATTTCAAATTAATGTATTAGCTAAATACATTCCGGATAATGTTAAAGAAAGACTTGATAAAATGTTAATCGCAGCTAAAAAGCAAAAAGAAATTGATAAATATAAATTTTCAAAATTCACAACTATTAGGCTTTATTCAGTCTTTTTAATGTTATCAATTACTTTTCCAATCATTTCTCTTTTGTTGCTAATCAATTGTGTGTTTTGGCCTGTTTCAAATGGTAATTATGTTGTTTCTGCGGTAATATATCAAAATTGGCAGTCTTATCCAAAAATCTTATTATTAATTACTTTAATAATGTTTATCCTTAATATCATGATTGGATTATATGAAATGGAAACTCAAGTTATTATTTTTTCTTTAATTGGTTTGATAATTTGTAGTGGAATCTTATTATATCTCCAACAAGGTATTTATTTATTTTTATTTCAGGAGGGATCAACTTCTACGTTATATATAATTAAAATACAAGATATTAC
>JBATUM010000060.1:0-22795 GCA_049671145.1 Promethearchaeia archaeon | reverse complement strand
GACTTATGTTATGGTGTTAATGCTCTTTATGGAATGCACAAATCAGTTGGAACACAAATAGATGCAAACTTAAATTTTGCTATGAGATGTGGAGAATGGAATAAATACTCTGAATCATTAAAAACATTGGTGCCAAACCAAGTTTGGATAGATATTCCTCCAAAAAAAATTGAAGATGAGGTCAAAACATTAGAAATAATGAGGAATAATGTCGAAAAAGCCATTACAAAATTAGAAAACATTACAGGTAATTATGTATCTGATGAGAGTTTGAAAAAGCAATTTCGAATCGGAAACCAAGTAAAAAGATTTTATAAAACTATATTATATGAAATTAATACAAGTAACTTTTATCCCTGCAATCCTGCTGTATATGCAGAAATTTTAGCATTGTTAACAATTTCTTTTCAAGACTATAATTCTAATGCTCAGAGATATCTTGAGAATTTGAGCCAATTAGTTAAAGAAATGAGGGAAAGGATAAAAAAAGGGATAGGAATGGATGTCTCAAATAGGCCTAACTTGCTTTTCTCCCCCATGTTTAGTGGATGGGAACCAACCATTCATGAGATAGTTTTTGAGTTAGGAGGGAGAGTTATTTATGCAGATTGGGAAATTTTAGGATTACTGGAAGAAATTCCTGTCTCCAACAATTCAGATCCTGTTGAAGATTATGCTAAATTTCTTTTGAAAGCCTCAAAAAAAGGAATAGGATGCAATATAAATAATCTAAAGGACTCTTATCTAAAAGCAGCTAAGGAAATGAAGGTTGATGGAATAATTTTTAACCAAGTATACGGATGCCCTTCTATATCCAATATTTATGACAACTTAAAAGAAGAAATCACCCAAGAACTTGATATTCCAGCAATTGGAATTACTTTCAAAAAAATTGGGGAAAATGTAGAAGAAATCAAAAATCAGTTAAAATTATTTATGGATATGTTTAATAAGTAAAGTATAATTATTTTTTGAATAAATCTGAAGGCTTCATGAGATGGGGCTCATCTTCGTCTTCGTCTTTCTTCTTCTTTTTCTTTGGCACATAACCATACAATTCAGGTTCTTGAGTAGGTGTGGTTCCAGTAATTGGTGGGGGAGCAAGACTAATATTTGCTGTTATTTGTTCAGGTTGTTGTCCCACCGAAACTGTTGGAGTATATGTCCCTGGGCTCGCCTGAATTGCCGAAGATTTCAATATCTTTAATTCACTTAAAACTTTTTCCAAGTTCATGGTTTGGACGCTCTTATTCATGGTATCCATGATTTCTTGTAAAGATTTGGATGTTTCCCTAAGGCCCTTAGGATTAATCCCTGTAAGAAGGGAATCTAAATTATTATTAATATTCTCATTTAACTCTTTCAATGATTCCAAAACAGTAGACCAGTGTTTATTCATTTGAGATTCGATAGCACTAATCATTTTAATAGTTTCGTTCATGAAATTAACATGAGCTTCATAACGTTCTTCATCCTTAGCCCGAAGGTCCGAAATAAGCATTATTAGCTTCTTTAATGCTTCTTTTTCTTCACTCATTTTTACAATATTAAATCTTATATTTTTTTTATTATAGTAAAGATTATTCTAAAATATATATGTATTTATACTTAAATAAATCTTACAGTGTTCCAAGCTAATTGTTAGTTTTTATACACGCAGATTCTTTGAGACTCTTTCGAAATTGAAATTATTTTATAAGCAAAGAGAAATAATACTCATTATACTTTAAAATAGATTTTAAGCGAAGTTTCACTATGTCAAAACAAAAATTAAAATGGCCTAAGCATCCCAAAATTATTGAAGTAAACACTTATCCATGGTTGCACTCTTTATCTGAAATTCATGGACACAAAATCGATCTAGGTAATATACCTATCCAATTAATTGATCAAGAATTGAAGTTTTTTGATGCTATTTGGTTAATGGGTGTATGGGAAAGAAGCCCTAGAGGAAGAGATATCGCTCTTCAACACGAGGGCTTACAGAAAGAATACCATAAAGCTCTAGATTATTATAATACTGATGATGTTGTTGGTTCTCCATATTCGATATATTATTATCATGTAAATTCATACTTGGGAGGACCTGAAGCATTAGCTTCTTTTCGTAGGGAATTAAATGAACGTGATTTATTATTGATTTTGGATTATGTTCCTAATCATGTTGCTGTTGATCATTTGTGGACATTAGAAAAGTCAGATGTTTTTATTAAAGGAACACTGGATGATTTAATGAGTAAACCATTTGATTTTTTCTCGGTTGGTAAGGATGTTTATGCACATGGCCGAGATCCTAATTTCCCCCCTTGGACAGATACAGTTCAAATTAATGCATTCTCTTCTGAAGCTCGACAAAAGGCGATCAACACCATACTTACAATTGCGAAACAGTGTGATGGTATTCGCTGTGATATGGCAATGTTAATGACAAATAATGTATTTAGTAAAACCTGGGGAGAAAGAGCAGGGATACAACCAAAAAATGAATTTTGGGAAGATATAATCCCTAAAGTTAAGGAAGAATATCCAGAATTCAGATTTTTAGCAGAAGTATACTGGAATTTGGAGTGGGAGCTTCAACAGCAGGGATTTGACTATTGTTATGATAAAAAACTCTATGACCGTTTAGCTAATGAAAGCGCTCAATCAGTTATCGAGCATCTTCAAGCAGATTGGAATTATCAGAGGAAATTATTACGCTATATAGAGAATCATGATGAACAGAGAGCAGTAGCAGTTTTTGGAGAAGAAGCTTCTATGGCAGCAGCATTGATCGCATTGACTTTACCGGGAGCAAGGTTAGTTTTTGAAGGTCAAACACATGGCCTTGAGAAAAAATTGCCAGTTCAATTAGGCAGGTATCCTACGGAGCCAGATAACATTAAAATTATGGAGTTTTATGATAAGTTATTAAATGTTATTCCAGGTAAGGAATTTGAGAATGCAAATTGGTCATTATGCAACGTAAATCCAGTTGATGATAATTCTTTTAATAATATTATAGCATATCAATGGTGGACAGACAAAGAGAGATTATTAATTGTTGTCAACTATAGTATACGTCCTTCTAAGGCTCACATTATTTTAAAAGAATTGGATTTTGGAACTTCTAATTGGAGTTTTATTGATTTATTTAACCAAAAGAAGTATTCTTATAACAGTCAGGACCTCAAGGAAAATGGATTATATACAGAATTAGAAGCGTGGAAAGGGCATATTTTTCAAATTAAAAAGTTATAATTTTTTCTCTAATGTACTGTTACTGTTTTTGCTAGGTTTTGAGGTTGGTCAGGATCTAACCCAACATCAACGGAATAGAAATATGCTAATAGTTGAAGTGCTGATATAAAAGTAATTGGGCTAAAAAGATTATAATATTTATTTGCAGGTTGGTTTATTCGTATTGTTATATCACTTAAATCAGTTATAGTTTTGTCCGATTTTACAACTAGAGAAATGATTTTACCTCCTCTTGCTTTAAATTCCATCACATTACCAACTAATCTATCATAAGTTTCGTCAGGAGGAGCTATAAAAATGATGGGAAAATCTTTTCTTACCAAAGAGATAGGACCATGCTTTGCATGAGCAGCAGAGTATCCTTCTATAAAACGACATGCAATTTCTTTTAATTTTAAACCACCTTCTTTAGCAGTAGCTATTGAAATGCCTCGAGCTAAAAAGAAAAAATTATGGGTTTTTTCCAAATTCTTCACAATCTTTTTAAGTATTTCAATGTCATTATTTAGGAAATCTTCTATAATATCTGGTGTTGATCTTAAAGCATCATAATATTTTTCGATTTCATTATCAGGTAAAATCTTTCTTAAGTCCGCGATTTCTAAAGCCACTAATCCAAGAGTAAGAACTTGGGTACAATAAGTTTTAGTTGCAGCAACTCCAATTTCAGGTCCAGCTTGGGTAAGAATTACATGATCCGAATATCTAGTAAGAGTAGAGCCTACTACATTTGTGATGGATAAAACTTTAACTCTATTTTTTAGTTTTTCTTTTGCCCACCTAATTGCTTCAATTAGATCAATAGTTTCACCAGACTGTGAAATGGCAATTATTACAGAATCTTCTTTTAAAGCTTCCCCTAATTGAATCTGAAATTCAGAACATTCAATTGCTTCAATATATTTATCCAGAAATTTGGTAATAATAAATTTTCCAGCTAGTGATGCATAAAATGAAGTACCTGCCGCGGTGATATAAATATTCTTAGCGCTCCATAGTATTTTAGCAAATGTTTTTAAAATCTCTTTAGAAATTTTCAGTGTTCTTCTTAAAGCATTAGGTTCCTCATATATCTCTTTCAGCATAAAATGCTTATATCCTCCTTTCTCAGCAGCATCAATGTTCCATTCGATTTTTTGCACCGCTTTCTTTTTTGGAATATTACTATCTTCAACATCAAAAAATTCCACAGAGCCAGGTTTTAGAACTGCCATTTCATCATCATCTAATAAATAGCAAGTTCGTGTATAGGGTAAAAAGGCAGGAATATCTGAAGCACAGTAAGACGTTTTACCCTCTTCTATTCCAACTACTATTGGTGACTCTTTTCTGACAACAATAATAGTATTCGGATAATCTGCATGACAAATAGCTACCCCATATGCCCCTTCACACCTTTGAATTGCTTTGGCTACTGCATTTTTAAAATCTAAATTGTTTTCCATATAATCTTCAATTAAATGAGGAATTATTTCTGTATCTGTCTCAGAAATAAAATTATGGCCTTTTGATTGTAACTCTTCTTTTAGTTCAATGAAATTTTCTAAAATGCCATTATGAACAACAGCAATTTTGTTATGGCAATCTACATGGGGATGACTATTAATTTTTGTAGGTGCACCATGAGTAGCCCATCTAGTATGTGCTAAGGCTAGTTTGGCTCCATTTGGAAACTCATCCAGTTTAATTTTTTTATGGATCTCATCAATTTTACCAGCATCCTTTTTAATATATAATTTTGAGCTATATTGTGTTACAATTCCACAAGAATCATAACCGCGGTATTCTAAACGTTTAATTCCTTCAAGTGCTATTTTTCCAACTGAAATCTCTTGATTAGTAATGACCCCAAATATACCACACACGTATTATCTTCTCTTGAGTTTGAATTTGATGATAGATAGTTTAACTAATTATAATCAACTAATAATACTTTACTATTCTTTTCTGTTTTTGTTTATTTAATGTAAATAAATTAAAAAATAATGCTAAGTATTTTAAGAATATTATAGCTAAGTGCAAATTAAATTTTGCTGAATAATATATTTGAAATAAAATTTACAAGATAACAAAGTGATTATTTTGAGTGAGAATCAAAATAATGGAAATCAAGATAAATTGGGAAAATTTACTCAAAAGGAGATCTTCGAAATACCTACTTCACTAAATAAGGTAGCTCAACAAAAGGAATTAATTAGCGCAATCGCGAAAGATGTAATCAATAGAAAACCTCATCATATATATTTAATAGGGTCTGGAAGTTCATATCATGCGGGTTTTGCAATGTCATATATGTTTAATCGGCTAATAAAGATTCCTACCTTTACTGAATTTTCAATGGAGTTTCAATATTTAATAGAACCAATACTAAATGAAAATGATTGCATAATAGCATTATCTCAAAGTGGAGAAACTAAGGATACGATTAATTCTGTCAAAATTGCTAAAAAAGTAGGATGTTTAACGATTGCCATAACAAATAATTTAGATTCTAATCTAGCTAAAAAATGCGATTATCATATTGATTTGAAGTGTAAAGAAGAGAAATCTGTATTAGCTACAAAAACTTATGTTTCTGAATTAGCAGTATTAGCTATGTTATGCCTTGAGATTGCCAAAGAAAATAAATCTATTTCAAATGAAGAGTATAATAAGATTTGGGTTGAATTAATTCGTATACCTGATAGAATTTATTCGGTGCTCCCTCTACTACATGAAAAAATAAAAGTATATGCTGAAAAATTTAAAAATGCAAAATTCTGTTTTATTTTGGGAAGCGGTCCAGAATACGCTACAGCGATGGAAGCAGCTCTTAAATTAAAAGAGGGAGCTAGAATCTTTGGTCAGGCATACTCAACAGCAGAATTTCCACATGGCCCTATTACATTAGCAGATTCAAATACATGTATTTTAGCAATAATACCTTATGAAGATGATAAAAGAAAGATTAAATTATTAAATTTACTCGAACGTATTAAAGAGAGAGAAGCTACTATTTTAGGTGTTTATGAATCAGTAGAAAAAAATATTCCCCCCAAACAAATCGATTATGGAATTGAAGTTCCTAATACTCTAAAAGATTTACAGCCATTGATTATGATATTAGCTATTCAATTATTAACTTTAGAAATTTCAAGGATAAATGGGATAAATTGTGATACTCCTAAATTTCTTTCAAAAGTTTCAGGGATATAAACAAAATATTAAAAAAAGTCTTAAATTAAATCTAATTCTTCCATTTTAGACTGAACTAACTGATTAATCTCTTTAGTTTTTTCAAAATCTTTGTTGGATTCACCTGAAATTCTTAAATAAGGACTTGTACCCGAACGTCGGATTAAAAACCAACCTTCATCATAATCAAAACGACATCCATCTATAGTATTAATATTTTCTATTTTTTTACCTAAATTATTCAGTGTATTCTTCATCTTTTCAATAATTTTACTGTTAATTTCTTCAGTAAAAGAGATATCTCTCTTTAGTTTAAATTTTTCAGCATAATATGGGTAATTAGGGATGTCTGCTAATAGTTCTTTCAAACTTTTTGCATTTTTAACAATCATATGTAATACATTAGCAATTGTAACAATAGAGTCCGGACCATAATGAAATTTTGGCCAAATGTAAGTTCCCGAAGTTTCTCCACCAAGAAAACCTCCAAATTCCTTTAAAGCTAAAGCAACCTTTATATCTCCTACCTCAGTTCTAATAACTTCACATCCCAATGGATTTAATACATGTTCTATTAGACTTGAGGAATTTATTGGTGTTACTACCTTCATATCATTACTAGATAATTTATTTTTGTTATCTAGTATGTAAAGTTTAGCCATAAGTGCTAATAATCTAATTGGATCAATGATTTCCCCATTTTCATCGAAAAAGATCACTCTATCAGCATCACCATCAAGCGCTATACCTATATCCTCTTGAGGTGAAATTTTCAAAAATTTTGAAATTTGTATTAGATTTTCCTTACTTGGTTCACTTGCTCTTCCCGGAAATCGACCATCCATTTGGGCATTTATAGTAACAATTTTAATATCATATTTACTTAATAAATCAGGAACTATATCACATCCAGAACCATTTCCGGGATCTACTATTACATTTAATTTACTTCCATCGAATAAAATTCGATTAGTGATGTCTAATATGTGAATATCATTTATATCATTAATAACAGTTATTTTACCAACTTCATCCCACTCTATATTAGTAAAATCTTTATCATTAAAGATTCGTTCTATTTCTTCTTCTTGTTCTGGGGAAAAACCTACGCCAGAAGGATTCCATAATTTTAACCCTATATATTCGGGAGTATTATGTGATGCGGTTATCATAACTCCTGCATCTGCATTTAAATATCGTAATGACATTGCTAATGTAGGAGTTGTGACAATTCCTAAGGTTTTTACATTAGAACCTGTACTTATTAATCCAGAAATTAGAGCATATTCTACTGGTAAGGCAGAAGTTCTAATATCTTTCCCTATAACAACAATTCCTCCATTTACATAAGTACCAAGAGCTAAACCTACCTCTAATGCCATTTGTGGAGTAAACATCAAATCAGACTCAGAATAACTCTGAAATACGCGCCTTATTCCTGAGGTCCCAAAAATATTACTCGTCATTGATTTTTATTGTTAAATTGTTTAGAATTTAAAAAGATAAGATGATTTTACTGATACTAGAAGAGTATAATATACCATTCGTATTAAATTTAATTTAGGATTTATTTAAGAGTTAATTTAAGCAAATTAATAATAATATGATCTTTTCATATTGTAATAAAATCAGAAATATGTAAAACATTTTATTTCTTGATTCAAAAAACCTAGGATTAATTTTTAAAAAAGAAAATTATTAATTTTTAGATTTATTACGGATCATTTAATAGGTTCATATTTCATTTCATATAATTTTGTTTTAAAATTTCGGTAAAGTCACATGATTTTCCAAGGATTATTTAACATCTTAAGTTTGTACCTAGATGATATAGACCTTTTCTATGATGCAATTGATAAGTATTTCCGCGAAAGGATAAATGATAAATTTCCATTAAGTTCAATTAATGAGGATGAATTAACCAATACTATTGATGAATTAGTTGCCTTCATTAAAGATGAATTATTAAAAATGGGCTTTATTCAAGATGAAATAAAAAGAGATAAAATTTTCGATTTTTTAATTGTATTGAATAAACATGATAAAGATGGGATTAGTTCTATACCACAATTTTATGATTCACGAATTTCACCAATCATTTTTGAAATCTTTTTAGAAAAAGTCGTCGATTATTTGGTAGATTTACCTATTTCTCCTATAATTTTAAATTTAAAATCAAAAGGATTTTTACCCCTGGAATTTATTATAGAAATGCGAAATCTAAAAGATTTATTCGATGCAAATCCAGAGAAAAAAGAAAATTTAAAAAAATATATACAAATTAAAGAGAACTTTATCAAAAAGTTAAGCAAAAATAAAGTTAAAATAGAAAGCTTAGAAGATTCAAATGTTCCAAAAGATAAATTACAATTGATTTACCTTATATATAGAATTATTAGTTTTTTCCATTTAGAGAAAATTTTTGATTTTTCTCATATAAAAGAGTACATCGTAAATAATGTTAAGGAATGGTTGACGACACTTCCACTGGTTACCTTAAAAAACCCTGATCTTTATTTTTGTGGATTATTCTTAGCTAAAAATTTGAATATCAAACTTAATCCAGATATGGTAAAAACATTTTTATTAGATCTTTATGAGGAAGGTGTTGATGAATTTGAAGCTCCATTAGTAGAAGCTACAGATGGATTATATTACTTTTTAAAATCAACAGAATTCATGAAAATATGGTTAAACGATGAACAAGTTAATAGATTAATCGAAACTGATCCAAAATTTTTTGAATCTAATTATTTAAAGAATCTAGAAACATCTCAGCTAGTTGTAATACTAAAAATATATACTTTACTTAAAAGAACGAAGTTGGTACAAAATATTAATGCAATATTGGAAGAATTGGAGCAAAGAATAACACCTGAAGGCATTAAACAATACCGTGATGGCTTTTTATCTTCTGAAGCAACATACTACGTGCTATTTTGTAATTACATGAGAAATTCATTAGATAAGTTAAAGGAGCATGATATATTAAAGAGTATAGTTTCAAGAATCTATAGAAATTTAGAACTCTTAGAATTTTCAGCAGATATGAATTTTGATTTAATCTCTGAACTATTTTATTCGTTTGAAAGTTTGAAATTAATTAATTGTATAGAGACGAGGCAAATGATAATTCACCTTGCTAAATATTTATTTCCGAAAGAAGTTGTGGAAAAAATATCACTAGATCCAGAAATAATCAAACCTACAGCAAGATTTCGGCATTTAAAAGTTGATAAGATGACAGGAGAAACAATTTATTAATCTCTTTTTGGCTAATTTTGACAAAAGCCTCATTTTTATTTTTCTAAATAATAATCGTTAAATCTACTCTCATCATTTTACTAAGTTAATAACTAAAGATTACTTGATTATTGATGAATTTAGAAAATTTTGAAATTATCTATAAAGAAAATAGAGTTGAGATTAAAGACAAACAGAAAGTAAAGAAGGATTTAATTGAAATTGTTGGTAATGGCAATATATCTACTGAAGAAATTGATCTCCTAGCATATTCAAGAGATTCGACCTTGATCACTTTAAATTGGACAATTCAAGGAATAAACGCTGGCTTACCAGATTTTGTGGTTTGGCCAGAAAATAAAACTCAAATTTCGGAGATTTTAAGATTAGCCAATAATGAAAAAATCCCTGTTATTCCTTATGGGGAAGGTTCTGGAGTTGTTGGAGGAGCTATACCCATCTATGGTGGCATTATAGTTGATATGAAAAAGTTTAATAAGATCCTTGAAATTAATGATAAGGATTTGACTGCAACTGTAGAAACAGGGATTAATGGAATGAATTTGGAGAGGTTTCTGAATGCTAAAGGCTACACTTCTGGTCATATTCCTCAATCAATTTACATCTCCTCATTAGGGGGCTGGATTGCACATAGAGCTGCCGGCCAATTTAGTACTAAATACGGGAAGATTGAGGATATGGTATTAGGAATGGAAGTAGTTTTACCTCAAGGAAATATAATTGATTTTAAACCAATTGTACGAGCTTCAACAGGACCTCAACTTAATAAATTATTCATTGGAGCTGAAGGGACTTTAGGAATAGTGACTAAAGCCACTTTAAAAATTTGGCCTTTTCCTGAAAAAAGAGCGCTAATTTCTTATGCCTTTCCTACAATTGAAGATTCTTTTAATACTACAAGAGAAATTATGAGGGAACATATCTTTCCTGCTGTAATAAGAATTTATGATCAATTTGAAACAGAACGACATTTTGCAGATATTGAGCAAGCTAAAGATAATGTTATGGTTGTATTTGTATGTGAAGGAAATAAACAACTAGTTGACCTTGAAGAAACTATAACAAAGGAGAAGTGTGAAAATAATAAAGGCATTAATTGCGGGCAACACCCTGTTGAACATTGGTTCGAAACTAGATTTAGAGTTACAGAAACTTCCATAATGCCGCCATATAAAATTGTGTTTGATACTTTAGAGATAGCTTCATCATGGGATAATGCTGCAAAAATTTATCATAGTGTTATCGATTCTGTAAATAGTTTAAAGGGCATTTTAATAATTTCAGCTCATGTATCGCATTTCTATCCAAATGGGGTAGGAATTTATTTTACTCTTGGAGGGGTCCCGCCCAAAGGAAAAACAGATTTTGAATTTTATCAAAAATGTTGGGATACAACAATAAGAGGTGTTTTGGATGCAGGTGGTTCCATAGCTCATCATCATGGCATTGGTATCAATAGATCGCATTGGATGGAAGAAGAGTGGGGTAAATCTATGGATATAATGAGGAATATTAAGAAGTTACTCGATCCCAACAATATTCTTAATCCAGGAAAAGTGTATACACATATTTGGAAGGGGAGTGAATCATAAATGGGAATATTTGAAACTTTAAAAAAATATAAATGGATGCTCCCCCTTATTGGCAAAGCAGATAGAGATACAAAATCGACTCTATTAAAAAATTTTCGCCAAAAAAAGAAGAATTTTTATCCAGAGGGGGAGTATAAAGCAGATATCGACAATTTAATTAAATGTATGCTCTGCCCAAATATGTGCAGATTCGATTGTGGCACACTCCAAGCTTCAAATACAGAATCAATGAGCCCAGCCTATAAAGCGAGAATTGGTTATTATCTTTCAACAGGAAAGATTGATCCAACTCAACCAGAGAATAAACAATTCATTGACCTAATGTATAAATGTACTAATGAAGAAAATTGTAAAGTTTGGTGTCCATTTGACTTTTCTGTTGTTTCTCTGTTAGAAACTGTGCGAGATGACCTGAATGATAAAAATTTAATGCCAGATTATTGTAAGAGTCAAATTAAAAAACTAAAAAATACAGGGACTATCGAAGATTATAATGTATTCAAAACGTATGAAGAAAAAGGGATAGAGAACATAGAAACTGATGGGAATGATGAAGTTTTCTATTACATTGGCTGTGAAATGATGAAATTTCCAAATGTTGTAAAAGCAAATATTCAACTATTGAAAAAAGCAGGGATAAAATTTTCAACTAATCTTGATAAAAGAGTTTGTTGTGGGGCACCTATATTAAATATTAGGGATTTGGAAACTGGAAATAAATTTGCTCAAGATAATATTGGATTAATCAAAAAAACTGGAGCAAAAATCATAGTATCAGATTGTCCTGGATGTGTAATAACACTAACTAAAAGATATGAAATTTTAGGAGTTAATATAGAAACAAAAGTGATCCATATTGTTGAATTCATTAAACATCTTATAGAAAAGGAAGAATTAAAACCATTAAATAATATGCCAAAAGAATTCACGCAAGTTACTATTCATGATCCATGTCTAATGGCAAGAAATCTAAAAGATACAACTTCAATGAGAACAATTCTTAAGGCTATCCCAAATATCGAAATATGTGACCCGATTTATAATAAAGAATATACACATTGTTGTGGTTGGAGCGGTACTGCCCATTGGGTAGATCAAGATCTTGCTATTAGAGAAGCATCAAACAGAATCGATGAATTAAAGCAAACAGGCGTAAATCTTATCATAACAGCATGTCCTCTATGTGAATTAGGATTAGCTTATGGTCTTCAAGACAATGAAAAAGAAAAATATAAAATATTAGATATATCTGAATTATTACTCAAAGTAATTTAATATTTATTTTCAATTAATGTTGTTTTTTATGCATTTAAGGTGATAAAATGAGTGATTATATATGTGTATTTGATGTAGGAACAACAGGGGCAAGGACAATTATATTCAATCTTGACGGAAATGAGATTGTAAAATCTTATGAACAATATCCTGTTGTTAAACAACCGGTTGGGATATCAGAACAGGATCCCAAAATTTGGTGGACTGCTGTTAGAAATACATGTAATAAAGTGGTAAGAGCAATTAATCCTGATGATATAATAGGGATATCAGCGACATTTCTCCGAGGTACGGTAACAATGATTGATAAGAATGGTGAAGTGCTTCACCCCGCTTTAACTTGGATGGACGAAAGAGAAGCCCATACAGCAATAGAATGGAAAAAGGACGTTGATCTCAGAAGGTCGATTCCTAAAATACTCTGGGTTAAGAATAACAAACCAGATTTATTCAGTAAAACTAATAAAATTATTTTCACTGATTCCTATATATATATGAAATTATGTGAAGAATGTGTAACAGACCCATCAATTGGTATTTGGGGAATATTAAATAATAATTCACTTAAATGGGATGAGGAATTAGCGGAACGATTTGATTTACCCATAGACCTCTGGCCAGAACTGCATCAACCTGGAGAAATTATTGGTGAATTATCCAGTAGTGCTGCGGATGTTTTAGGTTTAAAGAAAAACATTCCGATTATAGTCGGGGGCGGTGATCAACAATGCTCAGCATTAGGATTAGGGGCTATTAACGTAGGTCAAGCTAAAGCGACTACTGGGACAGGAACATTTTTAGATTATGTTGTAGATCACCCCATTGAAACCGCAGGAGATTTTCCTATTTTTTCATTACCTTCTGTTTTAAAGGGTAAGTGGAATATTGAGGGTGTTTATCCAGGATCAGGTGATGCATTAAAATGGTTTGCGAATAATTTCTCACAATTACATCTTAAACAGAGCCAAGAGCAGGGTAAAAATGTGTATGATATGCTAACTTCAGAAGCAGCAACAATACCCCCTGGAAGTGGAGGATTGTTATTTTTAACGGGATTATCTATCTTCCGAAAAGGGACTATTCATGGTTTAGATTGGAATCATACTAGAGCACATATAATACGTTCGATAATGGAATCTGCTGCCTTGGGTACTCGATATTATCTCCAAACAACAGAAGCAATGGGGCGTGAAAAAACGACTGAATTAAGAGTTGATGGAGGAGGAATGAATAGTGATTTATGGGCTCAAATTTTTGCAGATATAACAGAGAAAAAAATATTAGTTTCAGAGAATAAAGATGGTGCTGCTATGGGTGCTGCAATTTTGGGATTTATTGGGAGTAAAAGATATGATACTATTGAAAAAGCAATTGAAAATATGGTTAGATTTCCTACATTTAAAAATCCAATTAAAGAAAATTCAAAGATATATAAAAAATTATATAGAATTTTTCTGCCAACACTTCTAGAAATTTATTCAAAAAAGCGAGTTACCAAAGATTTATAATTTTTTCTTTTTTTCCACTTTTTCATGATTAATACCTGTTAAAATTAGTAATTCTGAAAATTTAGTAAAGTATTTTTGAAATCTTTTATTTCAAAAATTATTAGCAATACTCAATAAGAATTTCTTGCATGCCTTATTTCATTAATAAAGAGGGTTATAAACTCTACTATGAAGATATCAATGGTGATACAAAAGAAAGTACAGAAGGTACTATCATTTTACTTCATGGTTTTGCTTCTTCCGCATCTTTTTTTAAAGGCCAAATCCAAATTCTTAGAAAAAATTATCGAATAATAGCGTTTGATGCTTTAGGGCATGGAAGAAGTGATCATCCTCAAAAAGTGGATCTTTCAAAGAATATTCGATATGATATTATTAGAGACCTTGAGGACCTCCTTGAATATTTAAACGTTGACGAGAAATATGGTATAATTGGTCATTCACTTGTAGGTGGAATGACAGCACAATTAATTTGTATGAAACATCCCAAGGATATTAAATTCCTTATTTTATTAAATTCTGGATATATAATGATTGATAATGTAATAAGGAACATCTTTTACAATTTACTTCCTCATAATATCCGAATGAATTTTTTACAAGTAGTTGCTAATTCTATAGAGCATATTTTAGATAAGGTTATTCCTTTTATTTTAACATCCTTAGCAGAATCAGCAAATGGAATGAAATTAACAAAAGATAATTTATATATGTTAATAGAAGAACAAATCTTTGGAATGATAAATGAAATAAATGAATATAATCCATCAAATATAAAATGTCCGACACTGATTATTGGGGGAAGATTAGACAATTTTGCTCCAGGACAAATGTCAGAGGAATTACATAAAAAAATTCCTAATTCCAAACTTGAAATAATAGATATGGCAGGCCATTTTGCTCCAGCTCAACGTAAGGAAGCAATTAATGAGTTAATATGTGAGTTTATAAAAAATCTATAGTAAATAGATCTTAATTCTTTTACTCACATCATTTTTGATCTATGATGAATTCGCGTGAAAATGATAAAAATACTTCTATTGCTTTTTTTAAAGAAATAGTTAAAGATTTCGTAAAGAAACGTAATTGGTCAAATTATCATACTCCAAAAAATTTGATTCAGGCTTTGGGAATTGAAATCGCCGAGTTATCAGAACTATTTTTATTTAAAGAATATAGTGTGGATGAGATTCTAAAAAACAAGAGTTTATTTGAAAGTATTTCAGATGAATTAGCAGATATTTTTATATATTTAATTAGCCTTGTAAATTGTTTAGGAATCGATTTAACTAAATCTTTCACTAAGAAAATGGAAAAAAATGAAACAAAATATCCTATTAAAGAATTTAATGATGGAAAGTATTACAAAAAGTAAACAAATGTATCTATGGATTATTTTAGGATTAATAATCATTAGACTATTAAAACAAGTAAATATTTACTCATTTTATTTCAAGTAATAATATCAACGATGTTTTGTTGTATTTTTTGCGGTATTAGTCCGAACGCCTCTATCCCATCCGCCGAAATGGCATTTGGGAATGCTTTTTTCATAATATTATATGCTCCATTTACATCAGCATTGAGCATAATACCATTGGAGCTTCTAAACAAACCTCTAGAAATTCTTTTTCCTACATAGGTTTTATGTTTTCCAATTGGTTCATTATCCAAGAAAGAGCATTTAGAAGTATGATTTTCATTGACTAATAAGAAATGAATCCCTTGTAATTGAGCTTTATATTCGATTTGTTCTACTAATTTAAGGAAAGGGATTTGTACAAATTTCTGATTATTTTTTTTTCCAATATTGATCTTCTGCTTCCAACCATGATTAAAACCTATTACAATTGTTCCAATGTTACGTAAAGTGCAAAATTCAATTATACTCTTAGAAATTCGATGAAATAAGGTCGTAAGTTTATTGTTTCGAGTTAAATGGAGTTTTTGAATTCGTTTTGTATCAGCGAAATTGCCTTTCTTATTTTCAATACTTCTATAATATGCTAATTGCTTGTTATAATATTGATTTATGGACTTTATCATCCCGCCTTTAATAATAAACGGTTTACAACCATTATTATTTACAGCAGTTATGAGATTATTTAATCCTAAATCAATACTTAATATATGCTTTTTATTCAATTTTGAATTTGTCTCTTCCTTTTCATATACGATTTCAACCTTATATTTTACTCCTAAAGGGATTATCCTAACCTCTTTTAATCCTTCAGTAATTCTTGTTTTAATAGGGTTAATATTAATCCTTTTTGGAAAATGTAAATATCCCTGCTTTATTCGACATTGCTGATTCGTGAAAATTACTACAGATTCACCATTTTTCTTTTTATATCGTGGAATTTTAGGTCTTTTTTTAAATTTCCTAAAATCACGCCTGAACACCATGAGACTTTTGAAGTATGATTTCCAGTTTCTATTTACATATTTGAGAATTTGCTGTGATGTTTGAGAAGGAAGCCTCTGGTAAATTTGTTTGCTTTTAAGGATGAAATCTAAATCATAATAGGTTAAAATATTATTGAGATTAAAAAAATCCTGTCTAACATACCAATTAGCTAAATTATACAGATTCTTAGCTAAATGACATAACTTTGAGAATTCTAATGAATAATCTACTTGGATAACTTCAGTTAATTTCATCTTAGTACTATTAAAAAAACTATTACTATTTAATAAAATACAGAGTTCAGAATAACTGATCTTTCCAATAATAATATCAAATAAATATAAAAGATATAGTTCATATGAAAATTAATCATTATATAGAATATATAATAAGATTTTTTATGCGAATTACTCTTTAATAATAACATGGTTGTAAACAACATTGATGAAATAATCAAAAACCAATTAGATAAAACTTTAAAAGAAACTAATCTTTCATCTTTAGGGAATTTGTATAGAGGAAAAGTTCGTGATAATTATATTAAAGACAATATTAGAATTATTATAGCAACTGATCGTTTATCTGCTTTTGATCGTGTAATTACAACGATCCCTTTTAAAGGGCAAATGTTAAATCAAGTTTCTTCATATTGGTTTGACAAAACTAAAAATATTGTAAAGAATCATATTATTGAGATACCTGATCCCAACGTAGCAGTAGTTCATCAATGTGATTTGATTCCAGTGGAGATGATTATTAGAGCATATATAACTGGAACAGCATGGCGTAACTATTTAAAAGGCATACCTACTTCAGGCATTCAACTTCCAAAGAGGTTAAAAAAGAATCAGAAATTAGAAGAATTAATGATAACTCCATCTACTAAAGCAGAGTCAGGTCATGATATTTACCTTTCAAAAAGTGAAATCATTAAAAGAGAATATGTAGCAGAAGATATCTATGAAGAAATGGAAGACGCAGCTGTAAAATTATTTAGATTTGGACAAAAATATTGTGAGCAAAATGGACTTATTTTAGTTGATACAAAATATGAATTTGGCTTAAAAGATAATGAGTTGTATGTCATTGATGAAATTCATACACAGGATTCTTCTCGCTTCTGGATGTTAGAATCTTATGAGGATAATTTTAAAAATGGAGAAGATCCTGAAATTTTAGATAAGGAAATCTTTAGGGGTTGGTTAATGGTAACTTATCCAGAGATCTTCCCTGATATAAGCCCAGATCAAGATATCCCCCCAATTTCATCAGATATTAAAATTGAATTAGCAAAAAGATATATGAGAAGTTATGCAAAAATAACGGGATTCGAATTCAAAGCTGAAGTTGCAAATGTAGAAGAGAGAATTATTAAAAATTTACAAAAATATAATTATTTTTAAGTTCACAAGAATAAATTTATATATTAAATAATAGTAAATTTCTATTATGTTTAGTTCTGTTTTATTGGTTGGCACCATCGGATTATTTGTTGTAAGTTTTATGTTAATAGTTATTGATCTACTCTCAAGTAAAAGACATCAAAAAGCGTCACCAAATAAAAAATTCCCAAAATTAAGTACCTATAGTCTATTATTGACTCTTATAAGTCTATTCCTTTTAGTTTTTGTAAGTTTAACCACTACAGTATGATTTACTTTTGTTGAAATTATTTTAAAATCGACTTTTTAAAAAATCTTCGGATTATATCGTATTTTGTCGGTGGATATTATTTATAAATTAATAAGAATTATTTTAATTATTATTTACCTTTTTTTTCATCAATGATTCATTCAGAATTTATTATTGAGGTTGTATTAGAAAATAAACCTGCTGCTAGAGATCCTGTTGGGGAAACTATTAGGAGAGATTTACTAGCAAAAAAAGGCTATGATATGGTTTCGAATGTTCGAAGTGGACAATATCTTAGATTTTATCTTACTGCTGAAAATGAGAAGAAAGCAGAAGAGATAATAGAAGAATTACTTAATAAGCTTAGAATATTTAATCCTGTTACTCAAAATTTCAAGATTTTAAAACTACAAAAAGAGTCTTAAAAATAATGAGTGTAAAAATAGCAGTTATAGATTTCCCAGGCAGTAATTGTGATTTAGATACTATACACGTATTAAATGATGTAATTAATATTAAAGCAGATTTAGTATGGCATAATTATTTTAAAGAATCTAAATATGATGGTGTTATCCTACCAGGAGGGTTTGCGTTTGGTGATTATTTAAGAGCTGGAATTATAGCAGCCCACAGCCCTGCTATAGATGAAGCAAGAGTGATGCTAGAAGATGGAAGACCAGTAATTGGCATTTGTAATGGCTTCCAAGTTTTAACAGAAGCACAATTTCTTCCCGGTGCGTTATTACAAAATGATACTCTTACTTTTATATGCAAATGGGTAATGGTTAAAGTAGAAAATAATGAAACTGCTTTTTCTAATAAAATGAATATCGGTGATATCCTAAATATTCCCATTGCACATGCAGAAGGACGTTATTATATTGAAAATTTAAAAGAATTAGAAGAGAATAACCAAATCGTTTTTAGATATTCTAATGAAAATGGAGATTGCACAAAGGATTCAAACCCTAATGGTTCCTTAGCAAATATCGCAGGAGTATGTAATTTAGAACGAAATTGTATTGGATTTATGCCACACCCAGAAAGAGCTTCTGAATCAATATTAAGTCCTAAAGGAACATCTCAGGGTACATATTTCTTTGATTCAATGGTTGATTTTATTAAAAAGAGGTTATAATCATGACGAAAGTTAAAATTGATGAAGATGAATTAGATGTTGATTTAACGCAATCCGAAGTTGAATGGATAAAAAATACATTAGAAAGAAACCCCTCAATTACAGAATTAGGTATGTTTGATGTAATGTGGAGCGAACATTGTTCTTATAAATCATCACGACCAAAATTATCTTTGTTTGAAGATGCTGAAAAAAATTATGATTATGTTTTGGCTGGTCCGGGACAAGATGCTGGTGTAATTGATATCGGTGATGGATATGCTTTAGCTTTCCGAATTGAGTCTCATAATCATCCCTCTGCTATTGAACCGTATCATGGTGCCGCAACTGGTATAGGGGGAATAATTAGAGATATTTTATGCATGGGTGTACGACCTATTGCTTTATTAGATCCACTTCGATTTGGTTCATTAAAAGGTAATCCTCATTCTCAGTGGTTATTTAAATATGTAGTAAAAGGAATAGCTGATTATGGAAATTGTACTGGGATACCAACTATTGGTGGAGAAGTCGAATTTGATAAAGATTTTGAAAGTAATTGCCTTGTTAATGTTGCTTGTATTGGATTAGGAACCATCGAGGATTTTAAACACGCTCCAAGCAGAGCTTATAATCCAGGAGATTACGTTATATTAATGGGAGGCTCAACTGGAAGAGATGGAATTCATGGAGTTACCTTTGCTTCAAGAACGCTCACTGAACTTTCAGAAGCAGATAGACCAGCGGTTCAAATTGGTGACCCCTTTACTAAAAAAATGATAATTGAATCAACTTTAGAAGCAATTAAAACAGGCTATGTAAGAGGTTTAAAAGATCTGGGGGGTGGAGGATTATCTTGTGCTTTAAGTGAATTAACGGGAGATGGTGGAACTGGTGCTAAAATTGATATGGGAAAAATTTTTACCCGAGAACCAAATATGAATTCATATGAAATTATGCTATCAGAATCCCAAGAAAGAATGGCTTTTATCGTTAAACCAGAAGGATTAGAAGAAGTTTTGAATGTATTTCGAAAATATGAAATGGCACATGCTGTACTCGGTCGTACGGATGATTCTAAAATTCTCAGAGTCTATAATGAAGATAATTTGGTGGTTAACCTTCCTGCAGTTGCACTTTCAGAATCTCCGACTATACCTCGTAAAGAAAAACGTCCTGAATATCTCGATAATTTATTAGCTGAAATAACGCCAGAGCCTTCTAAGAAACTTGATGAGCTCATTTATATATTAATTGCTTCTGAAAATATTTGTAGTAAAGAATGGGTATATAGGCAATATGATCACGAAGTTGGAGTACGATCTGTTGTAAAATGTGGGGATGGGGATTCAGGCGTGTTACGAATAATAGGTACTGATAAATTTATTGCTGCTAGTGTAGGCACCAATTCAAAACATTGTTATCTAGATCCGTATGAAGGTGCTAAGGAAGGTATTGTTGAAGTATGTGGAAATGTGATTGCAAACGGTGCTCAACCAAAAGCGATGGTAAATTGCTGTAATTTTGGAAATCCTGAAAAGCCTGAGTCTTTTTGGTATTTTGCCGAAGCTGTGAGGGGAATGGCTGATTGCTGCAAAAATTTAAGGATTCCGGTAGTTGGGGGTAATGTCTCATTTTATAATGAAGATGAAGTTAGTAATACTGCAATCAAGGCAACACCTGAAATAATGATTGTAGGAATTATTGAGGGAGAAGATAACATAATTACATTACCATTTAAAGAAGTTGGAGATGTTATTCTTATAATTGGAGAGACAAAAGCAGAATTGGGAGGATCAGAATATCATTCTGTTATATACGACCTTGGAGGAGGCATTCCACCTAAAGTAGATGAAAATCAGATAAAAACAAGATGGAACTTTATCCAAGAATTATATAAAAAGAAACTTGTTAAAGCAAATCACGATATCAATAAAGGTGGCTTCATAATTACTATTGGAGAAATGTGTTTTAAAAATGAACTAGGGGCAAAATTAGACTTAAAAGATTATAATACCTATGGTTTAAGAGATGATGAATTACTATTTAGTGAATCGGTAGGAAGGTTTATTATCGAAACAAATCCTAGAGATCATAATGAAATTATGAAATTAGCTAAGAAATTTAAAATATACGTGAAAAAAATCGGAGTTTTGTCCCAAAATCCTACTATCGAGATTAAAGGTTTAAAATCTGGAAAGCTTGAAATTGATGTTTTAAAGATGAAAAATCTATATCAATCAACTATACCAAATCTCATGGAGATTTAGACAATATCTTAATGGCGAAAATTTTACCCTAAACTATTTTTAGTTTGATTTTTTTGTTTTGGATAAACAAAATTTTATTATCTATAAATTCTTCTAAGTAATTGTAAAAAATTCTATTGAGAATGGTGTAGGGTATAAGAGTACGAGCTTGTATTAAATGTAAAGAATATGTAGCAATTCATCCAAATGATCCACAAAATCAAGTTAAAATACAAGAATTCGAAAGAAGACACCATCTTCACACACTTATTACAGTAAATCTTGATGAGGTAAAAGACACTTATCAAATATATAGAAATAATGGTTCAGAAAATTCGACTGAAGAATTAGAAGTTTCATAGGAATATTTTTGCTGGCCTGTTTATTTCACTTTATAAATAATCTAAAAGTGATTTAAAAGAATCAATAATAAGAAAAGGTTTTGTCTTTTTCTTAGATGGTTCATAATGAATTCCTTTTCCTGTTCTTACCAATATAGATTTTATGCCAATATTGTTAGCTCCTTGAATATCAGACTCAAAGTCATCTCCAACTACGATACAATCACTGGATGTGAGGTTTAATTTATTTAATGCTTGCTTGAAAAATTCTATTGATGGTTTACCGAATATTTTGTATGGAACATTTGCTACATCTGCCAACATTTTTACGAACGAACCTGTATCAATTACAGGTTCACCCTTAAGGTCTAAAACGTATCTATTTCCTTGGGTTCCAAATAGCTTCGCACCCTTTAATACATATTTAAAAGCACGATTCAATCGAAAAATCTCCCAATTATCCCTAAAATCTGCAATTATCACATAATCAGGAATTTCATCACCTTGGATAGTACTAAATTCGTTAAATTCATCCTCAATTTCTTTTGTAGATACTAAAAATATTTTTTTCTGGCGATGTACAGATAAAAACTTTTTTAACGCAATAATAGGCGTAAATAGTTCATCCTCCTTAACATTAAATCCATATTCTAATAGGTTTTTATAAATTGATTTCGGAGTCTTACTATCTGTATTAGTAAAAAATAAAAGTTTTATTCGTTTTCGTCGAAGTTTATTTACGGTTTCAATTGCTCCTGGAATTGGAGCACCTTTAAAATATAAAGTTCCATCAATATCAGATAATATACCTTTTATGTTTTTCAGTTTCTTTTTCATTAATTTAGAAATAGAACTAATCTCTATATTTATATTTATATCAAAAAAAGAAAAAAAGAGATTAGTGGAATATTTTTTAGTTTTAGGAATTAGAATTTTAGTGCTGGATTAAAATTTTTAAACATATTTTATCGAGTTTTTTAATCATCACCTTTTATG
>JBATUM010000059.1:0-3530 GCA_049671145.1 Promethearchaeia archaeon | reverse complement strand
GGATTTCCATATCATTTACTAACTCCTAGAGTTGATGCAAAAATAAAATACTATGATCAAGTATTTAATAAACAGGGCTGGAATTTTGCTTATCTCTACCCAGCTGTTCAAAGAGCAAACCAAGCTTCCGGGCGGCCAATAAGAAAACTAACTGATAAAGGAGCAATAATTTTTATGGATAGTCGATTTAAAACAAAATCCAACTGGATTTCTGAATGGATAAGAAAAGAAGTAAAAATTGTTCCTGATAAACCTAATGTGATAAAGGAGAATTTGTATCTTTTTTGGAATTAATCCTTTCTTTTGGTCTAAATTTCAATAATATAATTAGAGTGGAAATAACTGGAAAGATTATCATAAAATACATAGCAATGTAATAATCTGAATTATAAGCAAATAATAAAAAGCTGAATAATAACCCTCCTAGAAAACTTCCTGAAAATACACTAGTGTTAGCATAACCCATATACTGGCCTTTATTTTTTGGTGTAGTATTTTGAGCGATATATGTGATGGTTGCTGCCCAATGCATTGAATAACTAAAAGAAACTAAAAATTGAAAAAATAAATAACTCCAAAAATTAGTAGATATAATATATCCAAAAACACTAACTGCGCTTAATGAGTAGCCAATAATCATGAATAATTTAATATTTTTAATCGTAATTATCTTTCCTATTAATAACATCTGAAAAAATTGGAACAAGAAGTTTATTCCAATCAAAAATCCAATTTCTATATTATTATCTAAATGAATCCCCATAATAAATGCAAGGATAGGCATAATTGGTTTGATACTAAAATTTCTAAAAAATAATCCAAAAAAAACTGATTGGGAGATTGGACTTTCTATATCAGTGTTATTTAAAACAACCTCATCATAATTCTTATTCTCCTTATTTTTATACATTTCTAATATCATAGACCTATTCTCCTTCGCAAAAAACACGGTGATTATACTTGGTAAGGAAATTATAAATGTAAATAAAAATATATTTTTAATCCCATAAAGATCAATAAAAATACCACCAGATAGAGTCCCAACAAACCAAGCTGCTACAATTATAGCATTGTAATAAGAAATGAATGTTTTATCATCTTGTACTAACTCAGCATATAAGGTAAGAAATAAATTTGATGATGCCATGAAAAAACCGAAAACAAATAGTAGTATCACTATTAATATCAAATTTTGAGTCCATAATAGAACCAGATAAGCAAAAACCATACCAATGGTTCCAAATATGATAAATATATATCTATTCTGAATTTTATCAGAAAAAAATCCATATAATGGCGGAAAAATGAAAGCGGTTAAAGGAAAAATTGTAATTATAAGCTGCATTAACGGGTTTTCTGTACCCAAATATAATAAATATTTATGTACGTAAGTAAAAGTGATAATTGCTGCTGTATTAATAAAAAAAATTGAAAATAAAATGAAAATTATAGACTTTTTTGATAAAATCAAATTTCTCTTCCATAAATTATTTAAATATTAAAATTTCTAAAAATTTAATTATTTTATCAAAAAATTTACTATTTAGGTATAGTTTTTAGAGTGGATAGGTTTTTAATTTGATAAAACCAAAATTATCCTTCCATTTTTAAGAGAATAGATGTAATTTTTGAATTTCGTCGTATAAAACTATTAACTTCTTAGAAACAATCTTCCAAGTGAAATGATTTTTTACTCTTTTCAAGCAATTTTCCCTGATTACGTTGTAATAATTCGGATTTAATAAGATTCGTGATTTTATGATTTCATCAGGAATCTGATTAACAATCTTTAAGGTTTCAGTATCATAAATAGTGTGAATTTCAGAATCTTTGACTTTTTGACTAACTTCGGCAGCTTTAAAAAGAGAAATTAATGCGTTAGCAAATTGAGAGGAATTATCTTTTTCTATTAAAATACCTGTACCTATCTCTGGATATATTCTCATATCAACTATAGTTTCTTTTAATCCTCCAACTTTAGTGGCAATTATTGGGATTTTAGAGGCCATAGCTTCTAAAGCCATTATTCCAAAAGGTTCCCAACGGGATAAAGCGCAATAAACATCTGCCGCTATGTGTGCAAGATAAAAAATATCAGCAGCTACTCCAAAAATTATTCTAATATTATTCGGATACTCTTTAACATATTTAGTATATAGTTTAATTTCATTGAGACTGTAATCTGTTGGTATAATTAAAAATAAAAATTTTGCATTTGGAATTACTTCAATTACCTTTGGTACTGCCTCAAAAATAGTTTCAAATCCTTTTTGAGGGGACATCCTCCCAGTAGTAATAACTAAAGGACCAGCTTCAGCAAATGCTTTAATATTGCCATCTCTAATGAAAATATTGTCATCTGATATTTCATTTATAGTTTCTAATACTTTTTGAGAATTAATTAAGGGACTTTGGGTTAAATTTTCAATTTTGTATTCAAGCAAGTATTTTTTAAAGTCATTTCTTTCAATTTGGTTATCATGAGAAATTTTTGATATCTCATAAATCTCTGTTCCTAGTATTTGTAAGATTTTAGAATATATTTCTTCATAGTTCCAATCACATCCATCCCATACAAAATCAGCTTTAAATTCAATTAAATTTTGACCGCAATTGGGAATTAGATCTGATATTAAATAAGATTCACTTACAGTTGTAACCATATCACATATTATAGCACCAATTTTTTCTACAGTAGGTATTTTTTCTATATCGTTATTCAAGGCAAATATTTCTGCAAACGTTAGCTGTTTAAATTTAGTAGGTAATCGAATTTTAATAGGTGTATTATCAATGCCACATGCTTTATAAAATTCAAACTCAAATCGAGGCCATGTCAATAAATGAATAGTAATTATTGAAGCAACATCTAACCCATTTTTAGCTAATACTTGTTTCAAACTAATAAAGGGTAGGGTTACATGATAATCATGCAAATGAATTATATCGGGGAAATCTTCTCTCTTTAAATAAGTAAGATATTCAATAAAACACTTAATTCCAAGACTAAAAAGACAAATCTTTCCTTTTATTGTATAGGGATTATATACTGACTTATCATCTAAGAATTTAGTTGTGAAGGAATTCCCACCTGAGAGAAGTATAACATTCACATTATCTATCTTAAATTTGAAAAATGAAATGGAATAACTAGTTTTTGGCTCCATTACTCCAAAATCAGAGGGATTTATCAGCCCAACACAAGCAAAAGGTAGCTTTTCATATTCTAAATTTTGCTTCAATCTCTCTAATTGTCCATGTGAAGGCAAAAATACGGTGATATCATATAAATTGCTTAAATGTTTTGCTTGATTGGCGGGTACTTCCCCTAATCCTCCAACTTTGGCAATACCAGCATATTCAAATGTAAAAATCCATAACTTGTTTCTCTGATTAATCAATGTGAGATTCTTATTTCAATCGCTATAGTTAATTAATAGTTTACTAAAATCTTAAAAATTTATTCTTATTAAAAGTTAATTATAAAGTTTATCAAATTCCATTTTAATATAAATTGAAAATAAAGAATG
>JBATUM010000058.1:0-21993 GCA_049671145.1 Promethearchaeia archaeon | reverse complement strand
GTATTTATATCCTGAGCGCCATAACTAAAAACTCTCTGAATTATTCCTGGGTTTCCAGTAGAACTTATCGCTTCTTTATCGTCTCTAATATAGAATTGCACATCATGATAAGGCCAAAATATTCTCTCCTCCCCAGGGAGACTAGTTGATACAATACACTCAACCTTATCTCGAACAAGTTCGACAGCTTGCATATATTTATCAAACTGTTTTTTAGTATCCATTTCAACTTCAATATTAATAAGTGCCATTTTTTTACCCTCTTGGGATATTAGAGCACCAAGTCTGTCGATTAAGAACTGGAATTTAACCATCCAAGCCTTATTATCATTTTTAATCTTTATCAACCTCAAATACTATATTAATTATTGCTATATTTGTCTTTGATATTTCAAAGGGTCTTTATGATTATTAAATATTTTCCACATTCAATTTTTCTTTATAAACCTCTGGTATCTTCTCCTTTGTAAGAACACCTACAATATAAAAATCAAATCTCATGACTCAAATCAAATCTAAACCTCAAAACCCCACAAAAGATGTGAAAGAAGAAATCCACAACCCTCAATTTAGAGATGTAGATATACTCACTGGCCAAATTGACCAGCCAAAAAACAAACCAGACCACAAAGCCATAAAAGAAATCGAACAACACTACCTCGACCCTCGCTCCGCGCCTAAAAATAAAATTATACCGCCCAAACTTCCGCCTAATTACATAACCAAAAATAAAATCGAACCGCCAAGAAATAAACCAACTGACAAGCCCATCAATAAAATCCAACAGCCCACCCTCGAGCCTCACTACACACCCAAAAACAAAATTAGACCCCCCACACTTCCGCCTAATTACCTGACCAAAAATAAAATTACACCGCCAAAGGATAAACCAACCGATAAACCTATACAAGAAAGCGAACAGTACACCCTCGAACCTCAACACACGCCCAAAAATAAAATCAGACCGCCCAAACTTCCGCCTAATTACATAACCAAAAATAAAATCGAACCGCCAAGAAATAAACCAACTGACAAGCCCATCAATAAAATCCAACAGCCCACCCTCGAGCCTCACTATACTCCTAAAAATAAAATTACACAACCAAAACTCCAGCCAAATTACACCCCTAAAAATAAAATTATTCCACCTAAACCTTTAGATAAAAAAGAAACCGAAAAACCAAAAACACAACCCGCCTCTAAACCAAATGCCCTCCTAAAACCCAATGATTGGATGTCTATTAGTTACAATCAAAATGGAAACCCCCTCCCTCGCGAACAAAAATTAAATGTAGCACTTGAATATTATAACACTAAAATTCTGCCACAGCTAAAAAATGACCCTAAAATTAAAGAAAAGTTAGCCACAGGAAAGGGAATAGGCATTCGAGACCTTAACGCCCATGGGTTTAGTATGTTCTACCATACCCTCACGAAATATGGAACTAAGATTAAATGGAATGAATTTAAAGAATTCGCAGGATATAAAGTCAATATCAACCAGGATAAATATCGATTCCTCAATTACGATCAAAATGGAAACCGATTAACTAAACAAGAAAAAATGGAAATTGCCAAGAGACACTTCATAAAGGTAATCCTACCTGATCTGAAAAAAATACCAGAAATAAAAGAGGGATTGGATAAAGGAAGGCCACCCAAGAGTAAGGACCTTGGTCGTCACGGTCATCCCGGATTTATCGGACCCCTGAGTCAAAAACACCCAAAAGTCAGATATAATGAATTATTGAGAGCGTTAGATTTTAGACCCAATGTAGCAAGAGGAGAATATAAATTTTTAAATTATGATCAGGAAAATAACCTAAGACCCTCTAAAGTAAAATTAACTCTTGCTGCCTGGCATTTTAAACATAAAGTAATTCCTACTTTAATCAGTGAGAAAAATTTTAAAGTTGGACAAAAAATCACAAGAGATTTACTTAATAAAAAAGGATTTCAACATTTTACTCATGCTTTAATAAATAAAGGGGCAAAAGTAAGTTTTAACCAATTACTAATTAAAGCTGGCTTCAAAATTAATATAAATCATAAAAAATGGAGATTTATGGCGTATGATAATAATGGAAATCGCTTAAAAAGACAAGAAAGACTGAAAATCGCTGCTGATTATCTAAAAAACACTATCGTGCCAGATCTAATTAAAAAAAAAGCTATTTTGAAAGGTCTTCCTCCCGATCAAAATTTATTATTGGATTATAATCATTACGATTTTGTATCTGCTTTACAACGAGTTAACTTGAATTTTAGTGAAGTAATTACTAAAGCAGGGTATCCCCCTTGTAATATGGATAAGTCTAACCGAATTGGACAAAATTTTCATTATATCAGTGAGCAAATCTTCCTTACACATACACGAGATAATGAGTGTCACTCGTGGCGCGAAATTAGACCAAGTGAAAAAAATCCCCAATACAAACGTAATCGGGTCGATAATTGCGTTTATGTCGATGAAAATTTACTCAATATATCAGAAAACGCGAAAGAAACCTTATCTAATAAGCCAAATGTAGAATTAATCTCTGTCGATTATTACCTCGGTGCCAATACCGTCAAAGCAATCGATCATAGCTCGAGAGGCTTTCAAGCTCAAAATAAATTATTAATTTTAACTCCTGTTAATGCTTTAAAACCTCAAAAAGTTCCCTCTAATATACCATATAAGCATAATGTTATAATTTTAAAACCAGAAGACTTTGCCGATTTCATGGGATATAAAGATGAAACCTACAGTATGTTTATGGAGGCCGTGAACCTAGCACGAATCGCGCCCATCAATAAAAAAGCGTTTGAAAAGTTAGAATATCTGGCTGGTAAGAGCCTCAACGATATAAAAACAACTCTAAATTACTCGCACGATGATTTTAAAGACTTCCTAAAGAAAAATAAGAAGCAACATCTATTAAATTATGCAGGTGATGGCTCAAAAATCACTGATTGGATTTAAAGCATAGTTTAAAAGTTATCTAAAAAAATAAGGAGGATTAATTTTTTTTATTTATTTTTTATTTCTTAAAGCTTTTTTTGAAAAAGAAATTATAAATAGTGAGAATTTTATTATTATTAAAACTAAAAAATACTACGATTATCTCAATAATTAATGATATTAAGGTAAAAGAGTAATGAATGAATTTAAATATATATTAGAATCAAGGAGCGTGCCCTAAAAGGTGTTACATAATTTCTACTTAATAGATCAAACAACCGGTAAAAAAGAGAAGGACCTTTCCTCCTTTTCCTGAATCTGTTTGATCCATAGAAAATATGGAACGATTGAATTCAATCAAGACTTGGTTTCAGGGTTTCTAACAGCCCTTAAAGACTTTAGTGTTGAGTTCTCAAAAGGTAGTGGTGAGCTCAAAATTATAGATTGTGGATAATATTGATTCATAAGTAAAAACATGCAGGTTTTTTATCTGCTGTTAGTCTTTAAGGAGGGTGTGTTATGTACAGCGGCGGCTGATAAGAATGATGACGCAAAGATAACGCATAAGGCGTTAAGTGATATTATTGATAAGTTTATTGCTGGATATGGAGAGACAATCAAGAGTTGGGGCGGGGATGTCCGTCTTTTTAGGGGCTTTGAGCCGGTAATTGATGAAATAATGCAGAATGGAAGGGTTGCGGAGATTGAGTTAAAGATTCCGATTTTAAAGATTTTTGAGAAGGATTTTTTAAAGTCTCGGAAGCAAATTACGAAGAGGGGCTTAGTTCTTACTGAGCAAGATTTACGTCAGTCGAGGGATCAGAAGCCAGGGTGGACCTCAAAGCGGTTGCCGAAGCAAGTAATCACACAGGGTTTTTTGGATAAGGAGATGTATAAAATTGCGCATATAGCGGATGGATTTCATACAATAGAAGAAATAGCGGAGCAGAGTGGCAAACCAGTGGCGGAGATACAGGTTATGATGGATGATTTGGATGATCTTGGTCTTTTGAAGTTTATCGAAATACGGTAAGGTTTTTGGTTGAATAAATTCTCATTCTCTCATTTTACGACTATTTACCTAAATCGTCAATAGGTTTTCAATGGAATTTTCATTGAAATCAGACTCTGAATTGACCTTTCCATTCCAATTTCGAAGGAAATTGTGATAAAATTTATTTTATTAATGATACGATGGAATGCTATAAATTTAAATGAGAGAATTAGCAAATCCGTAAAACTATAAACTGACTCTTATATAGCATATTATCTTAATTTGTTTACAATATATTATATTATAAATATGTGCATGGTTTAGTACTATATTATATTAATATCAAAACTTCAGAAGTGAATCATTTCATAACTATCCTTAAAAACCCAAATCAACCTGAAATTGAACATGCAATTGAGTTCAATCTTTATGAATTTTTTAGATCGATGGTAAATATCGATCTCGAAGATACACAATATGAAGAGACTGAGGAGTTCTCCAGATTCTCTACAGGGATCCCATTTTATTTTTTTAATGGGGTGATAGATTGTCATATTTCCTCAGAAAATGCCATTAAAAAAATAAAGGAAAACATCAATTTTTTTGAAAGAAGACAAATTCCCTTTCTTTGGGTGCTTGGTCCATCAAGCACTCCTAAAAATATGGGAGCGTTATTAATCAAAAATGGATTCATCCTTGACAAGCTTCAGGGAATGGCTTACAACCTAAATATTTTGAGCACAGAAAGAGAACTTTTAGACAAGGTAGAGATAATAAAGATTGAAAATATGGAAACTTTAAAAGTATGGAATGACATAATTTTGACGGGTTTTGCATTTCCAAAAGAAGTTCGATCTGATTTTTTTTACGAGACTTTCTCATTTATACTTTTGAATGATAAAACCTCTGCAAGTGCATTCTTAGCATATTATAATGGAAATCCTGTCGCTTCTTCATTAGTAATGTATAAAGCAGGTGTTGCAGGTATTCATCTGGTTACTACATTAGAAGAAGTACGTGGGAAAGGGATTGGTACTGCCATAACTCTTGCTCCACTAAATGAGGCTAATAAATTAGGATTTGAGACTGCAATTCTTCACTCAAATGAGATGGGTTTAAATATGTATAAACAGATGGGTTTTAAGGAATATCGCACAATAGATTTGTTTATATGGCAACCCGTCTCAAAAGAATAAGTTAAAACTAAAATTTTTCCCAATAAAATATATTCATAGAAATCAAAGCGGTTAGTATGTGAGTTTTTCTAACTTAACTATAAATGCTCTATATGTTGCATACCATTAACATTTTTCACTAAATTTTCATTGAAATCAGACTCTGAATTTACCTTTCCAGTAAAGTAAAGAGATTACTCAAATCAGAATCTTAAGGTTCAGATAACCTTTTCTTTTTCATCTTTCTAATATAGATGATCAAATAACCCGCGGGAATTGAAAACCCAAACCCCCATAATGGAGATTTAAATATTAATAGGAAACTCCCAATTGGATAAAGAAAACGAATAAAGAATTTTATTGCCCGATTTCTCAATGGTCTTTTTCGTGCAATTTGTATCCAATATTGAAAAATTGAAGGGAGCCAGCACATAAAGAAAACCAGGAAAATTATTGACAGGCTAATGAAATTTACAATAAAATAATAAAAGATATTCGCAATTATTATTGCGATAGTTGCACCCAACAAAAAAGCAAAACATCCTATGCAAACAGCATAGTTGAATATATAGAATACATGCTCATCAAAATCGTCCCTACCTGGATCATGATGTGCTAACCAAGTGAGTATTATTCTTTCATCCTTTTGAAGTTCCTCTTTTTGAGGTTGCATCTTTCTATCCATTTCTCATAATGGATTCTTTTATTATTAAACCATATCAGACGGGGATCCACTCTATACAACCACGTGGCAAAGCACAAAAAACTACAATCACAATAAGTATCGCTCCTATTCCAATTAATGTTAATCCCACTGGCACTTCCATTCCTTCAAATGTGTTCCAAAACGTCATCGTTATATAAGTCCCAATAATAGTAAGAGTAGGCCCAACAATCCCCATTACAATAAAAATCTTCGATGAAAGCTTCATCTTCTTTTTTGATGGTTCTTTCATCTCAAGAGCTTTCTCATTCTCATCCATTTTCTTTCTCTCCCGATAATTTGATTATAAACTTAAATTCAGACCATAAAAATTAGGTCTGATCTGTAATTAATTTATATTTAGGTTGATTTCTTTTTTATACTTTTATAATTGAGTCCATTGTTTTTGATTAATTTTTTCAAAGGAATTTTCATTGAAATCAGACTCTGAATTTACCTTTCGGTACCAAAACTAAATCCTTATAGTTCTACAATAAGATTTTCTAATTTTATTAAAGAAAAAAGAGCAGTCTCATCCTCTAATCAAATATTGAATTTTTTGTCGATTTCAATTGAATTGAATCTTCTATTTTTAGAAAGCATAAGTTAGTTTAGCACTTCAAAAAAATCCAGCATGTTTTTATAGAATCATGATTACTAGAAACTTAGAACAATAGACAAAAGTTTCAAAAAAATGACATCAAAAAGATTTTTATCTGAGAAGAGAACGACTCACCAGTCAATTTCGATATCTCCCGCACTTAAGGATTGGATTGACAGATATGTAAGTGTGAATCGGCAAAAGAATCCCGAGGATGATAGAGTTAGGAGTGTATCTGCCTTTTATAATTATGTGATGGAAAAGGTTATGGATATATTCCAAAAGGGAAAAGGGTTAGATGATTTTGAGAGATTCGTTGATATTGGAATGAGTAGTTTTTATGAGGGTTTTTCCTTTAGAGCGACAATACCCCAACATGAACCATCATTGGAGAAAAATAGATATAGCGGATTGGCATTTGGAAGGATAACTAGTTATTTATTTAGCTTCAGAAAGTATATTCTAAAGAACATTGATATGCGAGATTTTTCGAGCATCAAGAATCTTCTTGAGCGATTTAAAAATTATGCTTTAGCGAATAAAACTGCGAAAGATTATCGATTTGAGATCATTACAGAAAAGGGGAGCAAATATCCAACTTTAATTTGGGAGATTGTTGGTATTTACAGGAATATAAGTTATGAAACTTATAAATTTTTCGCGGGAACGCTTGGTTTTATTGGAATAAAGCTAGTTAATGCTATTTACTCAGAGCATGACAATTATTGCAGAATGGATTTAAGACCAACAGAATTGTATTTTGAGGAAAAAATAATAAAAAATAAAAGGATAGAGTTAATGAATGAAAATTTGAGATACTTTACAAATTACAGTAGGATTTTGGATGATGATGATTATTTTTTATGGATGAATTTAGCTGAGGAAAAAGAGTTTCTTATTAACTTTAGCAATGAGAATGCTTTTAGAAAAAAGTTGAATTTTATAGTAGAAGATATAAAAAGGTATAGTGAAAAAGAAAAGTTTGGTTTGAAAATGTTAAAATTATTTGAAAAACTTCATTGGATTGAAATAATCGACAAAAAGAAACTTGCTTTTCGAATTAGATTAGATGATAAGAAATTTCAGCTTGAGAGGGACTTCTTAATTAAACAGCTTTCAGACTATGCAAAAATTTCCAAGGTAGATGACCAATATTTTCTTAAATAGATTATCTTCTACCTCATCTAATAGCTCTTTTTTAATAGTTGCTATGTTATATGCAATTATTTTAAATAAATGATCAAAAAGGGGTTAAAGAGATAAAAAATTAAAGAAATATTATTTTTAAATTAAAGGAAAACATTTATGAAAATTCTTTTATTAATTATTGTATTATGAATGTGAATAAAATTGATGACAATGTGTACGAGATACCGCCTAAGACGTTAATGGCGCGAGTAGGGGGGAGGATAGAGAAATTTCAAATGAAGGTACCGGTACATATCTATGCTAATGAATACATTCTTGAGAAAATCAAGGGAGACAGAACTCTTGATCAAATAGCAAATGTGGCTTGTTTACAAGGAGTTGAAAAACATGTAGTCGCACTTTCGGATGCTCATCAAGGATATGGTTTTTGTATTGGTGGAGTTGCTGGTACAGATGCAGATACGGGAATGATATCACCAGGGGGTGTAGGGTATGATATTAATTGTGGAGTTAGGTTATTGAGAACGAATTTAATGTTTAAAGATATAAAAACCAGCATTCCAAGTCTAATAAATACAATTTTTAAAAATATACCTTCAGGTTTGGGTTCAAAGGGTAAACTCAACATTAGTTATTCAGATCTAGACAAGGTTTTGAATACAGGAATGAATTGGGCTTTAGATAATGACTATGCGATTGAAGAGGATCTTCAATATTGTGAGGAAAACGGATGTTTAAAAGATGCTAATGCAAGTCTAATTTCTCAAAAAGCCAAAGAAAGAGGAATTAAACAGCTTGGATCATTAGGAAGTGGTAATCATTTTCTGGAAATTCAGAAAGTTGATGAGATATACAATGAATCCATTGCGAAAAAGTTAGGAATAAATGAAAAGAACCAAATCACGGTTATGATTCATACTGGTTCAAGAGCAGTTGGTCATCAAGTTTGCACAGATTCACTACGTAACATAGAACGTGCAATGGATAAATATAATATTAGAGTACCAGATAGGGAATTAGCTTGTGTTCCAGCAGATACTCCAGAAGCCCAAAATTATCTTAGTCAAATGGCTTGCGCAGCTAATTTTGGGTTTACAAATCGTCAATTGATAACTCATTGGATAAGAGAGTCCTTCCAACATAATTTTAATAAGAATTTTGATGAGTTGGGTTTACATTTAATTTATGGAGTTTGTCATAATATTTTAAAAATCGAGGAGCATGAAGTAGATGGGAAAAAAATGAAATTAAATGTGCATCGTAAGGGTGCTACTCGAGCGTTTCCACCTGGACATCCAGTGCTTCCCCAAGATTATAAAGAGATTGGACAACCTGCTTTAATTCCAGGAACAATGGGAAGTGCTTCATATTTATGTGTGGGAAGACCTAAAGCAATGGAACTTTCTTTTGGATCTACAGCCCATGGATCTGGTAGATTAATGTCTAGATCTAAAGCCACGAAGAAATATTGGGGTGCCAGGGTAAAGGATGATTTAAGTAATAGAGGAATTTTAGTTAAAGCAGCTTCGATGAAGATAATAGCAGAAGAAGCGCCTGGAGCCTATAAGGACATTGATCAAGTCGTTCAGGTAAGTCATGACTTAGGCATTGTAGAAAAAGTAGTTAGATTAGTCCCTATCGGTGTTGTGAAAGGTTAAATAAAATTAGATTTATATATCGAAAGTGATATCAATTTCAACTTTATCTTTTTTTTCTTCTATATTCATGAATGAATAGGTAATTGCTTTAACCTCTGTTCCTATTTCATGTTTATTTCGATCAAACTTCTCTCCTCTTGCGTCTGCTTTTAGTTTATATCCATTATTGAATTTTTTTATGAACTCTACAGTAATTTCACTAAACACTAATTCTTCTACATCAAATAAGTAGAGAAATTCAGAAAGAAAATCAAAACATAATGCGTATTTATCCTCAGAATTCACTTCAATCGTTTTTTCAATGAGAAGAGAAACTTTTTTTAAATTAGGCGTGATTGTAGTCATTAAACTTAAGGCTGTCTGCGAGAAAGCTTCTTCTAACGTTTTACCCCAACTTCTAACTCGTACATCCGCTGTATGGTCTTTAAATTCAAATCCAGCTTCTTTCATTATCTGGTAACTCTTTAGATACAATTAATTCAAAAAGATTATCTTACTTTATTAAACTTTTTGTCTATATATTGAATTTTCTTAGGACTTTTTATCTCTTCATGAAAAAATTCTTTTGTATGCTTTATACAATTTTAGATGATTTAATTTTTTATCAGACTTTGACTTTTATCAGAAAATATTCTAATTTTGAACTTAAGCTATATGATTATTTCTACGATAAGACTAAAATATATCCTAAAAATATTATAGTAATTAATCAATTTGTTTTTTATTTTGTGGATAACGAGTATTATTTTGAAGCAAAAGCACATTTGAATTCCATAAGGTTTAAATTTTATAGAAAAGTAGCATTAATTCGTTCGGAAAATACTCTTATTAATTTAGTGCATAGTTTTTTTCCAGACATTTATATTCATGATATTAAAGTTGAATTCAACATTTATTCAGGCAAACGGGAAATATCAGTAAACTTTCTTACTTTTGAAGATAGAGGAATAGCTATAGGAAGAAATGGAGATTATATAAAAGCTGTCAATAAATTACTTGAGAGGTATATAGTATTCCAAAATACCGGGACTCCAATAAAAATTTCGTGTAAAGTAATAAAACTGAACCACTAAATTACCAAGGAACATTTTTTAAACCCACAATAAAAGCTACAGTATTCGCAATAATACTCACTGAAGGGGTTAAAATCAATAAAAATATTATTATGAAAATATCGGGTGCTAGATAAGTTCCCGGGAAGATTAAGGCCGGTATAGCGGCAAAAAGAATTGCTATTGATACAAAATCAAGTTGATCAATTATCCAAAACGGTGCTCCACTTTGAATATTTAATCTTCTTTTAAAAAAAGACCCAATTAAGTCTCCAATAGCCGCTCCATAAGAACAAAGAATTATTCTAATTAATATCATTAATATTCCAATTGGGAATTCTCCTCCAATAAAATAGAATTTGTAATAGAATAAATCGGAATAGAGTTTATAAATTCCATCTGCTGCTCCAGAAACAGGAATTACCTCAATTGCGGGCCATAATGCAAGGAATAATAGAAAAATTCCAAAGGAAATAGGTATTCCTATATAGAGTGGTCCAAAAATTAATCCCCTCCACGTTTTATGGTCCCCTAGTATTCTTCTCCCATCTTTACAAAATTTGCCTTTATCTATCGGTTTACCTCCACCAACTATTACCATTCCCGCATTTGATATATAACCTGGTGTTATAAACAACAAACTAAAAATAAGAAGAGCTACCCAATCTGGCAATGTAAATATGAGAGAGATAATGATAAAATTCAAAATAAACAAACAGGCAAAACTTAGCGCTAGAATTTTTGCTATTTTTGTATTTCTCTTTATGAGAATCTCATCATTATCCGTTTTTGACATATTGATTAAGTGAGCTGTAAGAGAAATTACATAAAATAATAATTTATTTAAATTAAATATTGTTAAATTTAAAGCTAAATAATAAAGCATTAATAATATTATTCGATAAATAATTATCTTTTAAAAGTGAGACTGTAATATTAAAAATTACGGATAAGGCAAATCAATATATATTAAGGGCTTGATTGCTCTCAATTAATTTGTCGGTTAACATGATATTTTTATATGTTTGTTATCAATAATTGTAAAGTAGGTGTAATTGTTTGTTGACTAATCAAAAGAATAATGATAATCACTCTTTTAATATTGACAGATTTTATAAGAAATATTTGAAAGGACCAAAAATATTTAAGATGCGTGAAGCTTTAGAACCTTCATATATTCCTGATGAATTACCACATCGAGATAATGAAATAAAGAAAATTGCAGGGATAACTGCTTGTGCGTTAGAAGGAGATGTGCCTTCTAGTTTCCTATGCTACGGTATGACTGGCACAGGTAAAACTGCTACAATTAGGTATATCAGCCAAAAAATAGCTCAGCATTGTGAAAAAAATCCTCCATGGTGGATTTATATAAATTGCAACATCGTTTCTACTCCTTATCGTATTCTAGCTCATATTTATAACACGATAGAAGGAACCGAGAAAATACCTCCAACTGGATTGCCAAAAGATATAATATTTAAAAAGTTATTAGGGTTATTAGACATACGCATCAAAAATAGTGTTTGTTTTCTTGTCTTAGATGAGATTGATATTCTTATTGAAAAAAGAGAAGGAAATGAAATTTTATATGATTTAACAAGGTTGAATGAGAACTTAGATTCATGCAGAGCATGTATAATTGGCATATCAAATAAATTAAGGTTCATGGAATATTTGGATTCAAGAGTTACATCTGGATTATCAGGGCAAGAACCAATAGTATTTCATCCTTATAATGCTAATGAATTAGCAGATATATTAATCCAACGCTCATTAATTGCTTTTAATGAAAAGGTGTTAGATCAAGGTGTTATAAAGCTTTGTGCTGGTTTAGCTGCAAAAGAACACGGGGATGCTAGAAAAGCACTTCAATTATTAAGAAAAGCAGGAGAGCTTGCTGAGAGAAAACAGCATAAAATAATTTCAGAATCAGATCTAACTAAGGCTCAAAAAGATCTCGAAAAAGATCACATAGTAGAATATATATTATCGATGCCACTTCAAGCACAATTGACATTAACGGCAATTTATCTTCTAATAAAGTATGGAAAAGGTCATATCATCACATCTGGAGATATATATGAAACTCATTCAGAATTAGCTGAGAAAGTACCTGGTATAAAAAAATTAACCCAAAGAAGGATAAGTGATTACATAAATGAATTATCTCTAGCAGGAATAATAACCGCAAGTATTAAGTCCATGGGACACTACGGAAGGACAAAGTTGGTTAATTTTGATATTGAAAAAGATTTAGTCGAGCGTGCTTTATCTCAAATAGAAAAAATTCGAATCAGCGGTATTTTAAACCATAAGCCAATAGTTTTATTAACCGATAAGGTTAAAATAAAGAATAACGTTTTTAGAAAGCTAATTTAATCTGAAAATTCCCATTTTTCAATATTATTACTAATTTTCTTAAGAAAAGAAACTGCTATTTTTTGGTCTTTTTCTTTTAATAACAAAAATAATCTAATTAAATGTTTACAAAATTTTTTTTCTTTAGCTTTTCTTGCTTGAAAATCATGGCAGTTGTGTTTTAACTCTTTTTCATTTAAATCTATTTTAAGCAGATAGGGTTCTTCTTTCGATCCTACAACGTTGCCTAGTATTAATCCTTCATTTAAATCAACTTTTTTTAAACTAAACGCAGATTCTGAAACTCCTACCGCTCGATTAAGAGTTGGTTTGTCTATAAATCCCTTTAATAGAATGTTAAATTCATCTTTATTATTTTGTTCGAGAGTATTCTTTAGCTCACTTTGCTTTAGATAAGAAGCCATTTTTCGTAATATTTCATTCTTGCGATTTATTTGCCAAGCTTGAAATTTAGAATTTAAATTCTCGGATAACTTAAGATTTTTACGATCATCCTGAATAAGAAAATTATTCTTAATCGCATTTTTAATGAAATTTTTTGCTTCATTGGGGGAATAAAGAAATAATTCAAAAGTAATTTTAAAAAATAGATTGTCATATGGAATCTCTGGAAAGTTTATGATTTTCCATATATATAATACCATTTCTGATATTTCTTGGCGAGGAATTAAAAAGGACATATTTAAATTAATTAATTATTACTTTTTAAATCTAATTCAAATGCCTTTAAAGTATCTAATTCAATAATTGGAACAATTCCGGGGGTTGGATCTATTCCAAAACTTTTCATAAAATCTGTTTGGGCTTGAAAGCATCCAGAATTAATCAAGGTTACGTTATTGTATTTCCCACTTCCATTTATATGCATATGACCAGTATGAAAAATATCAGGAATTCTATCTATTACAAGGAAATCTTTTTCTGCGGGTGCAATTTGTGTTTTTTCCCCAAAAACTGGAGCTAAATGTCTACAAATAAGAAATTCTTTCATTGCATCAATAGGTTTATTTATATCCAAATCATGAATCAACAAATTCATATCATGAATACTTTCTCCATGGTAAATGAGTGTATTTACATTATGAGTTTTGAGTAAAGAAGGATTTCCTAAACATGTAATATTTAGATCAATTAATGTTCCACTATATTTTTTTGGAACTGCGGGTCTAGGTAGTGCATTCCTAACTGGTTCATGATTACCGGATATGTAAAAAATCTTAATATAATCTGGAATTTCAGCTAATAACTCTGTAGCTTTTTGGAATTGCTTATAAATATCAGAAATTACTAAATCATCCTGTTGATTCGGATAGACTCCAATCCCATCAACTAGATCACCATTTATTATAATGTATTTTATTCTTCCAGCAATTTCTCTTAATTTCTTATTACCAACTTTACCATTTAAAAAATTTAAAAATCTTTTAAATAATGGTTCTTCAAATTCTTTGCTGCCAATATGCGTATCTGAAATTAAAGCAAGAGAAATTGGATAAGAAGATCTATTTGGTTGAAAGTCTGTGGGTATATCTATTTTTGAGATATAATTAGCAAAAATTATTCCATTTTTAAACTTTTCACCAGAGTTATACATTCCTTTTACATATAGCATTTGATCAAAAACAATTCTTCTGACGGTTTTTATAGACTCTTGGTCTTCAGAATCTTTTCTAACAAGTACATTAATTCTACCTGTTAAATCTTCCAATTCTAAGAAAAAGTTCCCATTTTTTGTTTGACGAATATTTTTAACTAATCCAATAGTGGATATTTCCACATCTCTTGACAATCTAAGAATATTCTTTATGGAAACTGCAGAAAGTACATCGGGTCTTTTTCTCATTAATGTTTGTAATTTTTTGAATTTATCTAGTGTTAACTGATAAAAATCAAAATAGTCTCCATTAGTATATAATTTTCCTGTTGGATCTTTTAAGATTGCATAGTCAAATTCATAGTCTTTAGCAATAGGACTGACTTTTATATTGGATTTAGTTGATCCAAATTGTTGAACCTTTGATTTTTCTTTTGTTAAAAAGTTTTCAGTAGAATTAAAGTTTATATTTTCAAATTTAGTACGCAATTCGGTGGGTGTTTCCTCCATTTGAACTTTTGATTCTTGAGATTTTATCTCAAGGTTAGAACTTGTAGGTTTTTTTAATTTTATATCATCCACAATAGATTTCTTTTCAATTTGTAAATCCCTTGATTTTTCTATTGTCCTTTTCAGAGCTTTTTGTAATTCTTCATTTGATATTTTTTTTAAAATACTTTCTGTTAAATGGCTATTAAAATTTGGTATAAAACTTAATTCTTTTATTAGATGACTCAAATCTTTTTGGGGATTTTTTAGATCTAATATTGATTTCAAACTTTTAGGAGTAATATTTATACCAGAATTAACGAGTGCATTAATTATTATCCGCTTTTGCTCTGTCAAATCCTTTTCCAATTTTTTCTCTACCAGAATATTAATTATTGTATTAATATTGAGACAAAATTTAATGGTTTATTATTAAACAAAAAACAAATTTTTACTTTTTATAAATAGGGAGTGTTTAAAATATCAATATTATTAAAACGACTAAAAATCCTTTATCTCTATTTATTAAAAAATAAGGTTTCAATTAGCCTATTAATAAATCAATTTATTGGTTTAGGATTGTTAAGAAGATTAACTTTCTTAGAAAACCTAATAATACACATTTTTAAGTTGGTTATCAATGGTCGAAATGAGCAGGGAAATGGAAGATTACTTTTTAGTAATTCAAAAACAAGTTGATATATGTTATAATCTCGCAGAAAGAGCCCGCAAAAAAGGTTTAGACCCAGAACTATATGTAGAGGCACCACAAGCAAGAGATTTAGCTGGAAGAGTAGAAAAGCTTGTTGGGCCGGAAGGTGTCGCTGAAACCATAAGAGAACTTAAGATTAAGGGAAAAAGTGATGATGAAATCGTATTCCAAGTGGTTTCAGATATTTTGGATCAAAAAATTGGGAATATTCAATCATTAGAAGAAAGAGTGGAAAGATCTATTAGAGTAGGTTTAGCAATAAAAACTATGGGTGTTGTCAGTGCTCCCCTAGAAGGAATTTCAAAGATTCTCATAAGAAATGACAAGCAAGGAAACAAATATTTATCCTTATATTTCGCAGGACCGATAAGAGCCGCTGGAGGAACAACACAAGCACTATGTGTTCTAATAGCTGATTATGTAAGAGAAAAAACAAAAATACCTAAATTTGAAGCCACAGAAGCTGAAATTGGAAGATATGTCGAAGAAATAAAATTGTATGACAGAAGAGTTCATTTACAATATCCCTCTTCCAATGACGAGATAAGATTCGCAGTAAAACACTTACCTGTAGAAATAAATGGGGACTCAACAGAAGATGAAGAGGTCTCAGCGTTTCGTAATTTACCAAGAATTGAAACAAATAAAATCCGTGGAGGTGCTTGCTTAGTATTAAATGATGGAATTCTTCTCAAGGCGCAAAAACTTTTAAAAATCGCAAAATCAATGAATTTAGAAAGTTGGAATTGGTTAGCCGATTTAAAAAAAGTTGCTAATAAAGGAGAAGACAAAAATTCAGTTGGAGGTAAGACAGGGGTAAAAGATGGAAAAGAAGAAGAAAAGATGAAAATTCTCCCAAATTCAAAGTTTGTTGCTGATATTATAGCAGGAAGACCTGTCTTTAGTTATCCATCTGAAATAGGTGGTCATAGGATAAGGTATGGAAGATCTAGAAATACTGGTTTAGCCGCAGCTGGAATTAATCCCGCAACTATGGGAATTTTGGATGATTTTATCTCAATAGGCACACAATTAAGAATTGAAAGGCCTGGTAAAAGTACCAGTATTTGTCCTGTTAATTCCATTGAACCTCCTATTATTAAATTGAAAAATGGGAATGTGATTAAAGTAAATAGTTATAAAATGGCAAATCATTATTTTCCTAACATAGAAAAAGTATTATTTCTAGGAGATATTCTTTTTGGTTTTGGAGAATTCGCAGAAAATAATCATACCTTAGTACCTTCTGGTTATGTGGAAGAATGGTGGGCTTTAGAATTAGAAAAAGTCGTTGAGAATCTACAAAATGTAGATCAAAAAATACGTGATTATATAGCGAACCCCTTTGAATGTAAACCTACAGCTGATGAGGCAATAGAAATATCATTAAATTACAATATACCTCTACACCCCTCTTATATTGATTTTTGGGGTAATATATCAGTAGAAGAATTAGATCTTTTAAGAAAGGCATTTATTTCTAATTTTTCAATACAAAACGATGAAATTATCCTAGAAAATACCAAGGAAATTAAAGATATTCTAGAAAAAGCATTTGTTTTACATGTAGTTAAGGATAATAAAATTATTTTTAAAAAAGCCATGAATAATGTCTATAAGGTTTTATTTAATCTCAAAGATAAAAAATTAATTAAATATAGTAAGGAAGATGATGTATTCAGTTATTTTTTCAAAGTATCTTCTATTAAAGTGAAGAATAAGGCACCTAATTTTATGGGTACCCGAATGGGACGTCCTGAGAAATCTGAAAGAAAAAGTATGAAGGGCGTTCATACATTATTTCCTCTAAGTGATAAAGTTGGTAATTCTAGATCAGTAGAAAAAGCAAGAGAATTGCAAAAAGTACAGATAGATGTATGCAGGAGAATGTGTTCTAAATGTGGTACTGTGAGTATGTTTAATTTATGTCCAAAGTGTAAAACTCATACTGAGTTAAAATCAATCTGCATAAAATGTAAAAATTTATTTCCTGCATCAGATCCTAATGAACATGAAAAATGCCCTAAATGTGGGGAAACTCTGAAATCTTCAAGTGAAGCTATATTCAATATTAAATCTCATATAGATTCAGTTTTAAATTCTCTTCAAACACCTTTTCCAAAAAAGTTAAAAGGTATTTTTGGTTTAACAAATACATTCAAGGTACCAGAACCTATAGAAAAAGGCATTTTACGGGCAAATAACGATGTCTTAGTATATAAAACTGCTGAAATAAGGTACGATGCTACTGATATCCCTTTAACTCATTTTAAAGCAGAAGAAATTGGAATCTCTATTGAAAAACTAAGAGATTTGGGTTATACACATGATTTTAAGGGTGACACATTAAATGACAAAAAACAAATTATTGAATTGAAAGTACAAGATATTGTCATCTCAAATGATTGTGCTGATTATTTAATTAAAGTTTCTCGGTTTTTGGATGATGAGTTAGAGTATTTTTATGAAATGGATAGATTTTATAATATTTCTGAAAAAGCGGATTTGGTTGGACATTTGTTAGTGGGATTAGCTCCTCATACAAGTGCAGGGATTATTGGTCGTATCATTGGATTCACTCCCGCTAGATCAATTTATGCACATCCTTATTGGCATGCTGCAAAAAGAAGGAATTGTGATGGAGATGAAGATGGAATAATGCTACTTTTAGATCCTCTTTTGAATTTTTCTAGACATTATTTACCAAGTAAAATTGGTGGAAGAATGGATGCTACGTTGGTTATTGGTACATTCCTAGATCCAAATGAAATAGATGTTGAGGCACATAATGTAGATACTTTATATAAATACCCCTTAGAGTTTTATGAGGCAAGCGAGAAATTTGTCTCTCCTTCAAAGATTGAAAAATTGATGAAGCTTGTAGAAAGTCGATTAGGTACTCCTGAACAATATGAAAACATTGGGTTTAACATACCTACTAAAAATATTAATGAAGGACCAACAGTCACGGCATATAAAACATACCAATCTATGGATAATAAAGTAGATGCTCAATTACATCTAGCTGAAATCATTAAATCCGTAAATGCTAAAAAAGTAGCAGAAAAAATATTAACTAGCCACTTCAATCCAGATATTTTAGGTAATTTAAGGAAGTTTTCCTTGCAAGAATTTAGGTGTGTAAAATGTAATGAAAAATTCAGAAGACCACCTCTTTCTAATTCAGGTAATTGCCCTAAATGTGGAAATAGAGTCATTTTAACAGTTAATAGAGGAGGAATAGAAAAATATATTCCTCGTGCAATTAAATTATGTAAAGAATTTGAATTAGATGAGTATACTATTCAACGGATGGAATTGATTGAGGAATATGTAGAGAGTTTAACGAATAATCCTAGAATAAAACAACAGAAGTTATCTGATTTCTTCTAATTATTCTATATATCAGTATTAACCATAAAAAATTACAAACCACTATCTAATATCAAAATGCAGGAGGAGGGATTTGAACCCTCGAACTCCTATGAGACTAGAGCCTCGGTCTAGCACCGTTGACCAGGCTTGGCTACTCCTGCAAAGACTAAATCTAAAACTCACACTAATACGATGAATTAAGATTATTTTCCATTAAAAGTTAATGAAACTAAATACTATAAATTTTAAAAATTTATTTTATCTTTCTCCTTTTCTTTTAAAAAAATTTTTATTAGAATATATTCAACTAGTTATATAATTTATGAGGTTCTTATTTCAACAATCTCTAATTGCACAAAGAGGCGTAGATTTTGTCAATTGATACAAAGAAATTGAAGGCACTACTAGAATGGTATTCGCAAAATGTTGGTGATTATTTAGTTGCTGTGCTTGTTGTAAATAGGGAAGGGTTAGTGATTGATGCCTTAACTAAGTCATCCGAGAATACTTTAGATGAGGAAATTGTCGGGGGTGTTAGTGCGTTAGTAGAACCTGTATTAACAAGAATTACCGAAGAGTTTAGCTCTGGTTCTTTTGGAACAGGTACTTTCGATACTGAAGAGTATAGATTAATTTTTTGTGAAGCTGGACCAGAAGCGGTATTTGTAACTATTTTAGATGCGATTGCTGGAGTTGATCCTATATTTCCTTATGCATATTTAGCAGCTGAAAAAATTGCTAGAATTTTTGACGGAAGGTCGGTAAGTCCAGTTATCCCAAAACTGATAGCCAAAAAGGATACTAAAAATATTCAAAGAAAAGTAGATAAACTCCAAAAGGTTAAAATAAAATCTGGAGAGTATGCATTTAAATTAATATTAGGAGGAGATGGTAATGTGGGTAAGACCAGTATGGTGCACAGGTTCGTAGAAAACACATTTGCTTCAGATTACAAATCAACAATTGGCACTTCAATCATGAAAAAAGAATGTAAATTTGAGGGTTTACAAAGCACTGTACGTTTTGTAGTTTGGGATCTAGCGGGCCAAGCCCAATTTAAGCGGGTTAGACAATCTTATTTAGCTAATGCAGAAGCGGGGATTCTTGTTTTTGATGTAACTAATAAATTTTCTTTTGAAAATGTTGAAAATTGGTTTAATGAAATAAATAAAGCCTCACCAGGTATTTCACTGATTTTAGTTGGAAATAAAATTGATTTAAAAGATGATAGAATAGTTTCAACTAAAGAAGGCGAAACTCTTTCCCAAAAACTTAAATTGACATATGTTGAAACTTCAGCAAAAACGGGAGAAAACATAGATGATGCCTTTAAAATGCTAGCATTACAAATGATAAAGAAATATTTAACCACTGAGGATATATTGATATAGCCTCTGGGGGGAGTTATTCTTTAGAGAAGATTTTTCTCTACATTTGAACCCCCGACCTACAGATTACGAATCTTTGACAATCTTATTAGAAATAACAAGATAGTTGCTATGCCGCTAAGCCACAGAGGCGAAATATTAAACTAATTAAATATAAATTTTAGAAATTATAAAATTTTTCTAATGAGTCATAAAAAATATGTTGGAGATCTTGGAGAACTAAAAATTATCAAAATTATTGATAATTTAATCTTTAAGAAAACTGGTAAAGAATTAATTCAAGATGATAGTGTTTTTTTTTCACTTAAAAAGCTAGATTTTCAAAATAATTTAATTCTTAATTCAGATATGTTTGTTTCGACAACAGATGCTCCAAAACAAATGACTTTTCATCAGATTGGGCGTAAATCTGTTCTTATGAATATAAGTGATTTAATGGTTAAAGGCGTAAGACCGAAGGGAATCATCATTTCATTAGGCATACCAGACAATTTGAGTATGAATTCTTTCTATGAGTTAATGAGTGGTATAATCGATTATTGTAAAAAGTGGAATCTTGATTACATAGGAGGTGACATTAATAAAACCAAAGAGTTAATCATCAATCCTACTGTATTTGGTTTTAAAGATTCCTCATTGATAATATTTAGAAGTGGAATACATATAGGGGATATATTGGTTGTAAATAATAAATTTGGTTTGACTGGTGTGGGTTTTAATATTCTCATAAGAAAGAAAGGTAATTTGAAAAAATATCCAAAATATAAAAGATCAATACTGAGTGTATTGGAACCGGAAGATCCTGGTGATGAGGGCTACATTTTAGCTAATAATCGTTTAGCAACTTCAAGTATCGACTCATCAGATGGTTTAGCAAAATCTTTAAGAGATTTAATGTTAGCTAATCCTCATATTGGCTTCAAAATTGACTATAATGATAATTTAATCCATAATGAGGCTCTTTTATTCTCACAAGAATATAGCTTTCCTTTAGAAAAACTAATATTTGAGGGAGGTGAAGAATTTATTCAATTATTTACAGTTAGCTCTAGTAACATTGAAACTGCTCAAAAAATGGTTAAAGAAGGAGGGGGAAAGTTATTTAAAATAGGAAACGTAATTTCAGAAGAAAAAATATATTTTAAAAAGAATAATACTAAATTGGAATTAAAAAGTCAGGGATTTGAGCATTTTAAGTAGATTAAATTTAATTATAAATAATTATTGATTACATCCAAAAAAATACAGAAAAAATTTTATATTATTATAGATTTGTTATAATGTAATTTTACTTCAAATTTATTAATTAATCTTCGATATAGTTATTGTTAGGGCTATTAGCGCAGGCAGGTAGCGCAGCAGGCTTTTAACCTGAAGGTCGGGGGTTCGATTCCCCCATAGCCCGTTTTATCTAATGGTTTTTATTATCTAATATTTATAAGTTTCAGACAACCTCTTATTACATTTTTTCATTTACAACAGAAATTAAATTAATAAAAATAAAATTTAAATCTACCCTATTATATTTATAAAAAATTCTCTTCAACTATTTTAAGATGAAATATTCTGAGTTTAAGTTACCATCTGATGAACCTGAGCAGTTGTTAATAAAGTCTCAAGATACTACTAACTATAATTATGGCTGTGACCCAGAGAAACGAAAAATTGAAGATTTACTTCAGTATGGGGTAATTAATTTAGATAAACCTAAAGGTCCGACAAGTCATGAGATAGTTTCTTGAGACTTTATTAACAACTGCTCAGGTTCATCAGATGG
>JBATUM010000057.1:0-3288 GCA_049671145.1 Promethearchaeia archaeon | reverse complement strand
AAATAGAATAACGCAGTGATTTGCTTATTTGCATTTGGAAAAATCATATAGGATAGTAATCCATAAATTCCCCCCCAAGCAAAACCTACATAAAAAGCATAAAATTCCAAGGGATACATACTAATTAATGATAATCTTAATAAAGTATAAAATAACAGAGAACTTATTCCGCTTATTAAAAAAAGCTTAATTAAAAAAGAAGTACCATAGGCTAATTCAATACCACGTGAAATGAAATATAAAAAGAGTAGCATTATAAAAAAGAAAAAAAATCCAAACAAATCGCCAGGGGAGGATATAAATAGAGACGTGAGAATGGTATGAAACATAAAATCAAAAATTAACGAATGTAAACTAAAATTAAAATATTCAGGAAAAATCAACCCCATAATTGAAATAATAACGATCAATCCAATTAGAATCTTAGTTCCTTTAATACGAGATCTTCCCCAAAAAGAAACCCTGGTACGTTTTTGTGTTAACTTTGCCTGCTTTTCTTGGCGCTTTAAATATTTCTTTAGCGCTTTAGGAGCTTTTGAATAATCTTCTTGAATATATACTTTAGTTTCTGTTCCATCATGAACTTGGCTCTCTTTAACACTTAAAGGAACCAGCGGAACGTGTTTTAATTCAAAAGAACATTGATGGTTTTCAGGTAATCTATGCTTTTTACAAAAGGTTCCACCACAATATTTGCACTTAAATGGTAAATAACCAATTTGATCTCCACAGTTTTCACAGTAAGTCATTTTTATCTCCTTATTATAAATATTTTTAATAAAAAATCTTATTACGAGTATAAAAAAGTTTCTTGCTTCATAATTTTTTTGATCATTATAATAAGAATTATAAAATTTAATTAGATTGGATAATATGGATTCGTCTCGATTGGAGCATATATACTCATAAGAGTAATAATTAATAACACTATTAACGATATCATTAAGAGAAAGTAAACTATTTTATTCCATTTCCAGATATTCTGTCCATCTAAAATTCCAAAGGGTAACATGTTAAAAGCTCCAAGCATAAAGTTGAAATATGCAGCAACTCCAATGAAATAATTCAATGGATAATAGCTTGTCGGAATAAGAAAAGATATTACAAAAAGAATTGAACCATATATCAAATTAACTATTGGGCCCGCTGCTTTACATAAACCAGTTTTTTTACTTACTTTATCCAGTCCTAAAACAACAACTGCCCCTGGTAACGCTAATCCAGGTAGTGGGTCTGATAGTGTAACCAGTGAAAATAGTCCCATAGCTAAAGTAACACCCGTTAAAATCATACCAAATGTAAGTAATCTAAACTTTGTCTGGAGGCCAAAATGTACAGCTACTTGGCGATGCCCCAATTCATGAAAAAGAAAAGCTGTTGCGTAGAAACCTGCTAACATAAATAAAGCCCAGATATAGCCGGTAAAAATAATTTTATAAAATGATATCATACCAATAGTAAAGATCAAAATTACACCTATCAAGAAATGTAAAAGTTCAGATTTATGTGCTAAAAGTATTCCCTTAAATTCAATCCCTGAATCTGGATCAAAAGCATTATCGGGAATTTGTTTTTCTTGGCGATACCATGTATAAGTTCCATCTACTGTGCCCCTTACTAATGAATCTGAGGAATTTGCCATTTCCTGAGTAGACTGTGTTGAAATTATTTGAGGAGTATCAATATATGTAGAACTTAATGGAGCCTGCTGTAATCTCAAGCTTTCTATTACGATATTACATTCATGATCGACGGGTTCTTTATGTAATGAACAATAATTTTGACCACACTTGCTGCAATAGTAGAGATCAGATGTTTCCCTCCCACAATGATAACATATAGCCATAACTAAATTACCTATAAAAAATATAAAATTAATATTTATGATTTTAGTATTGATATAAAATTTAATATTAATAATATTAAGCCTAAATTTAAATCAAGGTTATATTATCTGTTTATACAAATAAGGTATATCCTCAAGATAAAAGTTTAAAATTATGAGTGAAGATCAAAATAAGGACCAAGAAAAATTAGAACAAGAAAGAGAAAAATTGAAGAATTTAGGAGTAAAAGGTACTTGGAATATTTTAACGGATCTAACAAAAAAGAAAAAGGAAGATTAAGAATATATTCATCTAATTTACTTTAACTAGTTTTTTTAAAATTTTTAAATAAATAAGGTATGTATTCAAGTAATAGACATAAATAAAATTAAAATTCTTCTCGTTTAACATAATAAAATACATACCTAATATTTTAGCAATTCTTTGGAGACCTGTTTCTTGAGTAATATTGGTTAATGTTTATATTATACACTTTTGAAAATTTTCAAGAAAAATATTTTTGTAAAGAATTATTTTTTTGATAAAAAAACAATAAAACTTAAGTATTTGTGTGATATAAATTATTATTATTCCAAAAAAGCTAAAAAGGGTTGAGTCTATGAAATTAAAAAAAATTTTAATCCTATCTCTATTTACCTTGTTTTTATTCACTATAGCAATTCCTATGAATGTAGATATTAATACTACTTTAGCTACCAATGATAATAATCAGCAGGATGACAACAGATTGAAGTTATCTAATCCATATACCGATATTACTGCTGAAGAAGCTCATAATATGATATACAATAAAACTTTATATCCTGATTTACTCGCATTAGATGTTAGAAGTCAATCAGAATATGATTCTGGTCATATTTGTAATGCTACTCTCATACCACATACAGAAATTGTATCAAGAATTAGTGAACTTGAACCTTATAAAGACACAGAGATCATTGTTTATTGTGGAAGTGGAATCAGAAGTAAATTAGCATGCGAAGACCTTGATTCTTACGATTTTACGAAAGTGTTTAATATGCTTGGAGGTATTTCAGCATGGAATTCCGAGGGTTATGAAGTTTGTATAGATGATCTTGCTCCACCGATATGGAACGTAGTTCCAACAGATCAACTTCTTGAGTATAGCGAAGCTTTTATTTATGATTTAGATGCTTCTGATCCTTCAGGGATTGATGAATGGTGGTTAAATGATACCATATACTTCGATATAGATGGAAATGGTGTAATTACGAATAAAAGTTTAGTATCTATCGGTGAATACTGGTTAGAAGTAAATGTTAATGATACTTATGGTAATACACTTACGGATACTTTTAAAGTAACTGTACAAGATACGACATCTCCATCCTGGGTTTTACCTCCATCAGATAAAACTATGGAATTTGGTGGTAGTTTTAATTATGATTTAGATGCTTCTGATCCTTCAGGGATTGATGAA
>JBATUM010000056.1:0-2654 GCA_049671145.1 Promethearchaeia archaeon | reverse complement strand
TCTTGATCCATGCCCATACAATAAGCAGTTAATTGAGAAAGGTGAATTACAGGATAATCATAATTACAATTCTTATTTTTATTCAAATAATCTTGTCCAGTTTCATATTGGAGGTGACAGAAAGGGCAAATATCTAATATAAAATCTGGCTTTACTTCATCAATATTTTTCATTTTTTCTGCAAAAATGGTCATACTAGCGTTCCCATCATAGGCTTTAACACCTCCTCCAGCACCACAGCAAGTAAGTTGTTCATTGTACCGAACAGATTGAATTCCTAAAGCTTCAACAAACTCTTCTATAATTGTTGGTCCTTCTGAGCTTTCAATTTCTCTAATTCTAGTAGGTTTCAGAAAATGACAACCATAATGTATTGCAGCTTTCGCGTTGACCTTTCGAACAATTATATCTTCTATACCCCATGGACCTATTTCATAACCTAACACCTCTGCTACATGCCTGACGTTAATCGAACCCTTGAATTCATAATCCCCGATAAGTTTTAATTTTTCATTTACTAAATTACGATGTTCCTCCTTTTCTTTCAAATGTTTGTTGACTTCTTGGAGTGTTCCAAAACATCCATTACATACAGTCAAAATATCAGCGTCCAACTGCTCAGCAATACATAAATTCCTTGCCGCAGCAACCATCCAATCTATCTTATTAAAAGATCGGAAAACTCCTGGTGCAGGACAACATGTTGCTCTTTCCATATCTAAAATCTCGTATCCTAGTTTATCCATTACAAATTTCGTTGATTTTTCAATAGCAGGATACCGATTGGGCATTAAACACCCTAAAAAGAATGCAAATGTGTTTTCTTTAACCATTTTTTACGTTTCCTCCTCTTCCTTCTTATCCTCCTTAACTGGAGGCAAATCGAACATATGTTCTTCAAAATTTTTTAAATCTTTATCATCCCCCTCCTGTTTAAATTTAAACGCAGTAGGAGGTAATTCTTCTAATCCTAATTCGACTCTTCGTTTTTTTATCTCATCATTTATCGGTACGGCATGTCCAAAATTCTTCAAATACCCTACAACGGCCCTATGATTAGGAGAAATATTTCCTAATCTAGTAGCATAATTTCTTAACTCCATTATAACATCTGTAGGTCTCACATCACGCGGACACCGTTCATAACACTGATAACATGTGGTACACAGCCATATATCAGGATCTTTTAATACCGATAAATCTCCTAAAACAACCTTTCTTATAATTGAACGAGTCTTTAAAGCAGTCCATCTTCCACTTTCACAGCTTGCTGTGCATGTCCCACATTGGATGCACTGCCAAATATTTGATTTTCTTTCGATATTTTTAAAAAATTCTTTATCAAAATCTTCGTCTGTTTTATATTCCCTTGCTTGGTCTTCTACATCAGACGTTTATCATCACCTTTTTAAACTTAAAAAAATAAAAAAAAAAATTTGTTTTTTAATTTATAATGAGACTATTCTGCCTCCATCACTCATTTCTAAAAATGTAGCGGCACCAACAGGTTCTTCTACCCAATCAAGTAATTCTTCTGATTTTATTCCCATTAAATCCATAGTCATTTGACATGGATATAACTTCAAATTACCGTTTTCGACACCGTCCTTAATCAATTGCATTGGATCTTCAATTCCAAATTTTTTCATTCTCTTTCTGAATATCTTTGCTCCCATACCTTTCATTGGAGTAGGCATTCCAGCAACTTTAGGTTTAAATTTTTTGGTTAATAGATTTAAACCCCAAAAAGTGAAGAAAAAATTCATTTTCATATCCATTGCGTCACCTGTTGAACCAAGAATAGCCATCATAGCAAACTTTTCGAATGACTTATCCTTTACAATAAAATTTACGGTTTCAGCCATAATTTCCACCTTGTTTTTCTTTTTTTTTTAATAATTATTATCTAATTTGCGTTAACAAATTGTTAACCATGATTGTTGTTTTTTTTAAAAAATTTTTATAATACTTACTTTAAAACATATTGTAGTTTCTTAAATTACATCCAGGATAAAACTTTTTGAGAATTATCTAATAGATCAACGAGCTCTGTATAATCAATTGGTTTAATTTTTTCATGTGTATGTTCCAATGGAATTCCTCTTGCTTTTAAATCTGGTTTCATAACATATAGTTTAAAATTTAAGGTTCTAAGTTGCTCCATTGATACAGTCATTTTCCCCTTTGAAGAAGCGCCAATAACTCCATCTTGAATCAGAACCATTCCTATGGATTTTCCTTTTTGTAAATGATTTCTAATAATTGGTAATAATCGATTTAATTCATTTCCATACCTGGGGCTAAACCCAAATAAGTAAACCATGTCAAAATTTTGTTCCATCTTAATTCACCATCTTAAAATCTAAAAATTGTGTCTGCATTTTCAAATAATTTTGAAAGATCCTCAATGTTAATTATCAATAAACCTTCATAATCTACGAGATCTTGTCCAATTAAGCCTACATCCTCCAGCGCTGTATCAAGTACTAATATTTCTAAATCTGAAAGTTCCGCCATCTCTAATGGTTCATCAAATGAATCAATACCGAGTATTGTTGGGTCTGCGTGTTTACTTACCAAGTAAACCGCATCACCCATAAGCACCACTTTGCAGTCAATCTCTTCCCCTAATCCCATAAATCCTGCCCCTAACC
>JBATUM010000055.1:0-1586 GCA_049671145.1 Promethearchaeia archaeon | reverse complement strand
AAAAGGTAGGATCAAGATTCTAAGCCCTTGGACTGACCTCGTAAAAAGCAGAAAAGAACTCGAAGAAAAAATAGAAGTTTTTATAGATGGGAAGAAAACAAAATTCTGGGTAGATACGAAAAATGATGATACATTCATCGTGATGGAAACGGATTTCGCCAGTCATTCCACTGAAGTCATACTCAAAAAATAGACAAATTGAAGTAACAATAATTCTCCATTCTCGAGTCTATTGATTCATTCTATTTCTTCTCATGAGTCCCCAACAATAAAAAGTGAATATCTATAATATTTAAAGTGATTTAATCCTTTTATCCTGAATATTTTAATTATTTATTTCACTGAATAAATATATTAGACTAATAAAAATATGGTAAAAAGATATATTTTATTGTCTTTTCTCCTCATCTCTTTTCTTATTTTTCTTGGAGTGCTTGCATTTCATTTCAAAATATATGTACTTCCTTTGATACTCCTTTTTTCTGGCATAATAATCAGATTCTTATTTAAAACAAAATTCTTAATTGTATTTTCCTTTCTTTTTCCTCTTGTTTCTGCGTTTGCCTATTTTGAAAATAGAGGTTTTCCTTTTAGTTATCTTTCACTTCCACTGTTTTTACTTTTTGGAATTTTCATGGCAGATTGGTTGATTGAAAGAGAAAAGTCCCTCCAAATTTTAGACCGAGCCCAGATATCTTATCTTATTTTTCTACTATTGATTTTCATCTCTGCTCTTTTTGTCATTATGAGATGGTCAAACATAACTCTATCATCTCTTACCTTATTCAAAGACACACCCGTTGCTCCTACTGGCGAAAGATTTTCATTTGGGATTATTTTCTTGGTCGTTTATATATGCTTATTTAATTTATCTTATCTGTATTACCTTTATCTGAAACGATTCTCGGATAAAAAAAATATAATCCTTGCTTTTCTGACAGGACATTCAATATCGATAATTTATTCGTATTTCCAGAATTTTTTCAAATTTGAGCTTTTCTTATCAAGAAAATATAACGGCTTCGCCTCAGATTCTTCCTCGTTCGGCTTTCTATCATCAGTTTCACTTTTGCTATCATGGTACATTTTTTATAAATACAAAAAGAAAACATGGAGCGCTGTTTTCTTTATTATTTCTCTCTTAGGAATTTTTAATTCATTCATAAAAGTTGCCGCTTTTGCTTTAGTATTTACCATTTTGTTTTACATTTTTTCTATAAAAAAATATTCTAAGCAATTTATTATTTTTATAGTTATTTTAGGAATTTTATTGACTAGTATTCTTTTCTTGAATCCCAAACTTACTTATAAATTTAGATTTGTAAGAGAAATCAAAGAAAGTGTAATTAGCATAAAAAAGATATTGACAACTAAAGAGGCAGATGAAAAATCGATACGAAAAATTGTGGCAGGCCGATATCTAGTATGGAATTATGCTTATGAAAACTTTAAAAAGTTCCCTTTATCGGGAGTGGGTGCAGGCAATTTTGTTTTTTGGGTGAAATATAACTGGTTTGGTAAACAATATTATCATCATCTTCCCCATAATCAATATTTAGTTTTCTCCTCTTCGATTGGATTCATAG
>JBATUM010000054.1:0-17239 GCA_049671145.1 Promethearchaeia archaeon | reverse complement strand
CTTTATATATAAATATTATAGTTTTTTTAAGGAATATGAGATTGTAGCCGAATTAATAATGATTCAAAAGCATTTTGAGAAATTTCTGATACAAAAACTTATTTCGCCAAAAGATAATGGATTTATTCTAAGTTAAAAAATTAGACAAATATAATTAATTTTTTTAGAGATCTGATAACTTTTTTTTCAAATATTTTATTATTATGATTATGAAATTAGAGAAACCTTATTTATTTGAATTCTATCCTAATTTAGAAGGAAAAGTTCCTTGGATTCCTATTTTAACGCACTTACCAACCAAAATAGACAGACTTACCGAATTAGAAAAAGAATTCGATTTAAAAGGTGGAGAAATATATATCAAACGTGATGATAAAAATCATCATACTTATGGAGGAAATAAATTAAGAAAGTATGAATTTATTTTTGGGAAAGTTTTAAAAAAAAAGAAAAAAGGTGTTGTGACAAATGGAGGCATTGGAACAAATCATGGTTTAGCGTGTGCTATAGTGTGTCATCAATTAAACCCACCTCTAAAATGTACCCTTTATCTTTTTCATCAACCTTTAACTTGGCATGTCCAACGTTCATTATTATTATTTAATCATTTTGGAGCTAAACTTCATCTTGGTAAAGGAGATATTGGTACCTTTGCTAAATTTTTATTTTTCAAATTATTTCATCCAAAATATTTCTTAATGTTCCCTGGAGGTTCACCTTTATTTGGAATTGGATCTCCTCTTGGAACAATTGGATTTGTGAATGCTATTATTGAATTAAAAAAACAAATTGATCAGGAAATAATTCCAGAACCAGATACTATATTCATAGCTGGAGGATCTACTGGAACTTCAGCTGGTCTTATAGCAGGTTGCAAATTAATGGGATTGAAAACAAGAATACATGTTGTAGCAGTGTATACATCTTTAACTTCTAACCCATCAGCTGTAATGAAAAATGCCAATAAAGCTATCAAGTACCTGCGAAAACTTGATAAATCAATCCCGGATATTAAAGTTTCAGAAGATGATTTTGAATTTGTATCTGGATATCTTGGGTCTGGCTATGGAATAAAAACTATTAGAGGTCAAGCTGCCATTGATAAAGTAATGGAATTAGAGGGGCTTCGCAAGAATTTTAAATTAGAGACCACATATACGGGGAAAACGATGGCAGCCATGTTTAACTATCTTGAGAAGGAAGAAAACAAATCTAAAAAAGTACTATTCTGGAATACGTATAATTCAAACGATTTGGATAAATTTGTTAAAGAGACGGATTTTGATTATAAAAAATTACCAAAGAAGTTTCATAAATTTTATGAAGAAAAAATATTTCAATGTTGGCAATTCGCAGAGTGTCCTAAAAATATAAGAGTCGAATGTCCTGCATATCTCAATCACGAATTTAGATTTTGGAAAATTACAGATTGTAAATTACCTGAAGAATTGAAAGCAGAAATAAAAGACAAATTAAGTAATGTGATTGAATTAGAAGATGCTTAGAATAATGTTTTGTTTTGTTTTTTTAGCTAGTCTAATTTTCTATAATTGAAAAATTCATCAAAATTTTGATTAATAACTCATAAATTATTCCAACATCCATAATTTTTAACTTTTCATTAGGTGTGTGTTCACCATCAACAGTAGGACCAATAGAAATCATTTGAATTCCAGGAATCTTTTGGCTTATCCTTCCAGTTTCTAAACCTCCATGAACAATACTAGATTTAACAGGTCTTTGTAAAATTGATTCATATTGTTCTTTGGCATATTTAAGAAATTTTGATTCAGGTTGGGGCGTCCATTCTGGTAATATATCACGTAATTCCATCTGCCAACCTCCTAGTTCCCCCAGTTGAACCATGGATTGTACAAATGAATTCAATTCAGATCGAATAATACTTCGAGGATAGAGCCGTATAATAATTCTATTATCTTTTGTCCATACTATCGCAAAATTATTAGATGATTCAGGAAAGTTTTCATAAAATGGTGAATATCTTAAGACTCCTTGGGGAAAAAGGCTTGTAGTGGAAATGATAAGTTTTGTATCCTCGGCTGATAGAAATCTTTCTGGTTTTCCTTTTTTCCAAGTAATATTTATATCAGGTTCCAATATTGGAAATCCTTCTCTTGAAGCTTTGTAATAATCGTATATTATTGCTATTTCATCGTGAATCAAATTTTCAAAAATCTCTTCGTCTTTTGAGTTTAGAGCAAATTTTACTTCAGCATTTCTAGTAATAACATTAGATACTGTACCTCCATTCCATTTGCATAAATAAATTTCTATGTATGCACTTATATTTGATAAAATTCTACTGATTAATTTATTAGCATTTGCCCTTGGTAAATGAATATCTGCTCCAGAATGTCCTCCTAATAGACCATCAATAGTTAATTCAAAGAATAGTAGATTTTCCAAAGTATTTTGTTTTAGCCATTCAAATTCTTTTCTAAAATACGTTCTCCTTCCACAAACCGAACCAATTGTAATTTCTCCAATTGGGCCACTATCTAAATTTATCATGTAATTACTTTTAATATCAAGTGTTTTAACATCTAGATTTGTAGCTCCAGTAAAACCATCTTCTTCATTTACAGTAAAGAGAACTTCAAGGGGTCCATGCGTGGTGACTTTTTCACTATCTATTAAAATTGCCAATGCTAATGCCACCCCTATTCCATCATCTGCTCCCAAAGTGGTTCCATCAGCATCAATCCACTCACCATTATCTTGTATTCTTATGGGAATTCCATTTTCATCGAAGTTATATCCCTCTGGCCTATCCGTTTCACAAACCATATCTAAATGAGCTTGAAGAAGTAGGGGAGGTACTGAATCCATCCCTTCTGTAGCTGGTTTTTTAATTAAAATATTACCCACCGAATCTTCAGAAATATTGATTTCGAGTCTTTTTAGTTCAGCTTGCTCTATTAACCAAGTTTTGATCTTATTTCTAATTTTATCTTCCTTTTTAGAACGACGAGGAGTTTTAGCAATTATTTCTTCAAAAACATTCCAAACAATTTTTGGTTCTAATTTTTCTAATACCATTTTTTTATATTCGCTTCATTTTAGTATTAATTAAGAGCCTTTACTTTAAACCCTTTTTAAAAAAGGATAATAAAATTTTTATTTCGAAGTATATTGAACAATTCAAATTATTTTTAAAATTTAAAAAATATTGAGGAGAAATTGATTTTGAAAGATATTGTCTTATATGAAAAAGAGGGTGACATTGGAAAAATAACATTGAATAAACCAGATCAACGAAATACTATAGATCTAAATGTTCTTAAAAAGTTAATCGAATATTTTAAATTGAGTGCGAAAAACGAAGATGTGTGTGTAATTTATGCAGCTAATGGTAAGCACTTTACAGTTGGAGCCGATTTAAAATATGGATATGAATTGTTAACTGCTAAAGATAGATTAGACGAAGCTATTGAATTTCTGGAATCATGGCAAATTCTAACAAGAGCTATGATGTCACACCCAGGCATTATAATTGTTGGATATCATGTTTGGGTTATAGGTGGAGGATTTGAGCATACACTTGCATGTGATATAAGAATAGCCGCTTCAGATACAAAAATTATGCTTCCTGAAGTTGGAGTTGGTCTTTTCTTTTCAAATGCTTCTACTAAATTGTTACCACGAATTATTGGAGAAACTCGGGCTAAAGAATTAATGATATTTGGTAAAGAAATTACTGCTGAAGAAGCCTTAAATATGGGATTGGTAAATCAGATATGCCCACCAGCAAGTTTAAACAGAATTTTGAAAAAAAAGGCAAATATGATAACTTCTAAAGATCATCTTTCATTAAGATATACAAAATCTTTTATTAATGAGAATCAAGATTTAAATATTGAGTCTGTTTTAGCTCGCGAATCTATTGCAATGATTACTACAGGACAAACTGATGATCTTAAGAAAAGACTTGAAAAGTTCGTAAAAAAGTAAAAGGGAAATAAACAAAAGCTCCAGAAACAATTGAAGATCTGATAATAACGTTGTATAGAGAGTTATTTTTAAATTTCCTTAGTGATTTTTTCTAACGTTTTTCTATTTTTAGGTTTTGGGATTTCACCTTCAATATAGCCCATTGGTAAGACTGTGAGAACAAAATCTTTTTTCCCAAGTTCAAGAATCTCTTTCGCTTTTTCACGATCCATTGAACCAATCCAACAAGTACCTATTCCTAAAGCCCAGGCCATTAACATCATATTCATCGATACTAAAGATGTGTCTTGAATATACCATCTTGGATTTTGATTTATTTTTCCTACAATAGCTATAACAAGAGGAGCATTTCCCAAAAATCTACCATATGTAGCCACCTTTGCTAATTCTTGCCTCTTTTTTTCATTTTTGATTACAATAAATTCCCACGGTTGTCTATTCGAAGCGCTAGGAGCCCATCTACCTGCTTCCAAAATCATTTCGATTTCCTTATCTGAAATCATTTTTCCTTGAAAATTACGAATAGTTCTTCTACTTTTTAGGAATTGTAAAAATTTTTCAGGATCAATCAATTCTCATCAAGTTTAATTGTTTTATTTTCATATTAGTTTCGATTAATAGTAATTTCGAAATATATAATTTTTATGTCTTATAATAAGACTTAATGCCTTTAGAGGATTTGAAATCGAAATATTCAAGAAAAGACTTAAAATTTGGTCCAAGAAGAGAAGGTCCTAATTTCATTAAAAAATATTATGATGGTCATCATAGAGCGCCTCACGAAGATTTATTATATGGTTTTTTATGTCTTATCTATGATGGAGTACAAGATATTGAAGATTTAAAATCTCAAATGCGTTTATTTTTTCTCTCTGTAACAAAACAAGTTGTCATTGAAGATAATGATACTGAGGAATATATTCAAAAAGCAAACCGCAAAAAATTAATTGTAATCAAACAAAACAATACAATTGAACTTACTGAAACTGGTAAAAAATTAGTGGAGGTGAGTTACTTCCAGAATTTACATACAAGTTATTGGATGCGAAGATTTTTTTCAAAAACATCTGTGATTCTAATATCAGCAATTTTTTTAATAATTCTCTCAAGTTTGAAGATTTTTACTGGATTACAATTAGGGTCACAAGGGATGTTAGCTGAAGGTTTTGAAAATTTAACCGATTTAATAAAAATTGGTCTAATAGTACTGGTTGGAATAAAATTTAAAAAGGACAAATTAGCAAGTTTAATAATAATCCTTTTGATGATGTTCACTGGAGTAATTTTGGTTTGGTCTGGAATAGAAGATCTTTTTATTCAATCTCCAATAGTCCCAACAATAGAAGCATATTTTATTAGCTTCATTTCAATAGCTATGAATGCGGGGTTGATGGTTCTTAAAAGTATGGTTGGCAGAACCTCAGGAAATTTATCAATTCTTAGTGATTCTAAAGATTCTGCATTAAATTTAAAGCTTTCAATTGGTGTGCTAATTGGTTTAACCTTTGCGATTTTTAAGATATATTTTGTTGACTCACTTGTTGGAATTGTTATTGCAATTTTGGTGTTTAAGGAAGGTATCGAAATTATTTTGGAGCTTTTAAAAAAAGAAGAGGATTTTGATATAACCTCTATAAAAGTATATGCGGATAATATTTATGAAAATCGACTAACTGGATATATATTAGGCAGCATAAGGAGAGATTCTTTATCTCGCAAAGTTTTAATCGAAAATTTTACTAAAGGTCTTAATTTAGGAAGAATGTATTATATGGGTTTTGCTGATTTCTTTTATGACGAATTAGGGCCCGACATTGCTGAGAAACATATTGACAAATTAATCGAAGGGGGGTTTATTGAAAATGTTGATGAACAACTAGTTTTAACAAATAAAGGATTAAAGACATTTTATCGCGCAAAAGTAAAGGAATTCAAGCAAAGATCAGATAATGTAAACGTAGGAGGGCCCGCTATAATTAAAAGTGCATCGTGTATTATATTCATTGTTCTAATAATTCTATTGATTATTTTTGCCCCACAGATTAATTCTTGGCTAATTAGTCTTTAAATTATAGGATTTTCATTAAAAAATAATTCTTGGCTATACATACTTTAATTAGTAAGAAATTAATCTTTATTAAAATATTCTGAATCGAGATTTGGGTATAATTTTTTCTTTCTTCCGTCTTTTCTAAAATTAATCAATCCTAGTTCTTTTAATTTGTTCACATGATATTGAATAGTTTTATGATCGACTTTTAATCGTTTAGTAATCAAATTATTCCAAAGACCAGGTTCTTTTTCTATCATTTCTAAGATTTTTAATGTCAATTTGCTTTTACTTAATTTAATATCTAAATTTGAAATAGGATTTTTTTGATAATATGGGAAGTATGCTATAAACTTACTAATTCTTTTTTTACCTATTATTTTATATGTTTCTAAGATGTCTAGATGCCAGACTAAATTTCCAGCGGCAATTCCCGTTTGCCTTAAAAGTTCATTAAAGTGTATTCCTGGCGCTTCAAGTATTAAATCTATAATTTTATTTCTATTCTCATTTTCTAATACTTCCTCCAAAGTTAACCTGTGTGCTCCTTTTTCTATTGGTGTTTGTCTTGTTCTTAGATAACGGAAATAATCTTTTTTTGAAATTAGAATTACGATTGATCCAAATGCTACAGCAAAAACAATTATTAAAATTACCCAAAACCAACCATCAAAAACTTCACTTAACTCAAAGAAGGTAACATAGTAATCAGTCCCCGCCTCAAGATTTGAAAGAGAACTTTCTAAATAATTTTCAGAACTTGTCTCATTATATTTGTCAAAAGTATCTACAAACTGCCAAGAGTCTTGAGAAGCTTTAAAGATAGCCATGGAATATTGATTATTTGGATTAAACCCATAAAAAGAGTTTTTGATGCTACGAAATGTAATATTTTCGATGGTTACATTAGATGATATTTGGTAAATACAGTTGTATCTGTATTGAAATTGAAAACCTCTTCTAGGGGTTTCAGGTTGTCTTGATAAATTAAAACTCCCCATTTCCATTTTAGAGGTGATATTTAATGAAATTGGCGAACTGTTATTTACTTTTAAAAAAATCTCGCGATTTGCTATTCTATTCTCATAACTAATCTTAATATCAATAAAAGTGTCAGTAGAAATACCTAAAACAATATTATTAGGGAATTTATAAATAACTGTTTCATTTGGATAGATCTGATCTTCTGTAGAAAAATCAGGATCAATAACTTCTGTTCTCGCTGAAACTTGATAAATGAAGAATGTGAATTGCAGAACGATACCTAATAAGATTAAAAAACTAAAAACGCGACTTTTCCTCTTTTTAGAATTCCAAAAAAACAATTAAGCTCAATTTTTGTGTTTTATTAGTAATTTTTATTAAAATTAAAAAAAAAATTATTTTAAAATATACCTATAATATTTTATTTTCTTTTTTTATAATAAATGATAGCAACAACTACAATTCCGGCTACGATAGCTCCACTAACACCTATAATTATGTATAGTGTATTGTCAGGGATTAATACCGTCCAATATGAGAAGTGATCAACAGTTGCGGTTAGATATCCATCTTCAACAGTTGTTGGAACTGAAACCCATTCACTTGTTGCTTCATCATAATAGGCCCATGAACCTACTCTGTTTTCATTAGTAGCTTGAATTCTTAATCGTGCTTGTAAGAAAGTACCATTACATTGCATATAAACACAGAAGCCTTCTTCATATCGGTAAGTATTACGATTTCTTATTCGATATGTATTCCCCATCTGTAGACCAAGTTGAATTTCTTCTCGTGTACAAATCATATCCATATGAAGGTCTTGATTTCCTTCAATTTCCACTATAAAATCCTTAGCACCGATTCTTAAAGCATCACAGTCCATATCTAAATCTAAATTTACATTAGCTTGAAACGTTAATTGTGTTCTTTGTCGAAAACGAAACATAGTTCTAATATTAGCTTGTACCATTCTTTGTTCTGTGTCAGTAGGAATATCATATGTCTCATCAGGAGATTCTATGGCGACTACATTGAAACTAGAGACGGTAGAAAACACTAATGCTATCAAAAAAGTACTTAAAAGTATTTTACTTAATTTTTTCATTTTTTTCATCTGATTTATTTTAAATATTACAAAAGAACTTAGTATAAAAAGGATTGAGGAATAATCTTTCCCAATAAATTGTAGAATAATGAAAATTTGATGGTTTCAGAAAACGGCTTGAAATTTTAATTAGTCAAAACTTAAGTTTTAATAGTATAATTAAGAAATTATTATTATACACTTAAAAAAATAATAAAATTATTTGAAAAGGAATTCATTTTAATACATATTAATTTAAATTTTATTAAATACTGAATTTGAAAATTGGAGAAAAGCTTATGTCTCTAAAAGAAATTACAAAAGAAATTTTTACTCGCTACGGATTTACTGAAGAGCAAATCCTTGTATATTTGGTTTATTTAAGAGTACCAAGAGCTACTGCTTCAGAGGTATATTTAACATTAATGGAAGAACATGAAGGATTTACTTATGAATCTGTGTTGCAAATTACAGAATGGCTAGTTGAAAAAGGATTTCTTAAGAAAGTTACTGGGATTGTAGACCGATTTATCCCTCTTGAACCCTTCTTTGAATTATATATTGGTGAATCTGAGGTTTTTAGAGGTGAAATCGCCAAAATTAAAGATAATATACTAACCGACCAGGCGAAACGATTTGAAAAACTTGAAGCAATTCAAGATAAAAGTATAGATGAGGTTGTTACTGCCGTCGATAACCAAATTAAAGCTTTTTTTGAGGATTCTGATACAAAAAACAATAATAAAAGAGAGCGAATTAACAGTGCGAGAAATCGATTCACAGATACCTCTAAAACTTTGGAAGAAAATCTTCATAAGATTTTTGAAACGTTAAATTCAGATGTAAAAAATATTAGCGATACTAAAATAAAAGAGAATGAAACTGCAGTTAATAGAACAAAAGATAGCTTAACTGGTCTTATCTCGGATTTATTAAGTGATTTTTCAAAACGAGTTGAGGATCTAGAAAGAGAATTAAAAGAGGATTTGGATGATCATGTAGAGAGACATAAAACCATTGCCAGTGATTTAAAACCAAGAATGGAACAAATTCTTGAAAAATATCTGGAGAGAATGGATAAAATTATTACTGATTTAAAAGAGAGAATTTCTCGCCTCTTAAAAGAACATCTTAATCATTTAAAGAATACAACAGACACATTATCTACAAACCTAAAAGCAACAGTGGATGAAAGACAACGAATTTTAACTGACCAAACTAATGAATTTAAGAGTATGACATTGACTTTGATTGATAATCTCTTAGAGCATGCAAATCGATTCACAGATTTTTCAGCAGACATGGCTAAAAAAGGTTTCTTCTGGATGGGAAAAAAGAAGAAATATAAAGCACGACATGAAACAACAATCCAAGACATTTTAACATATACAGAACCAATGAAAGATGATTTCACAAAAGCAAGTGAAGAGTACATTAAAGACACAAGAAACACTACAGACACTCTAAAGAGTGAATTAACAGATATAATGACCAAAGAAAATGATAATGTTGTTACCGAGACAACTGATCTTGAACAGAAGGCTCAAGAAACAATTAATGTTCAATTGGAAACATTAGCTACAGATATGGCAGGTGAAATTGATAATACTCTTGCAAGTGGAGTAAAAGATTGCTCAGATACGAGTATAAAGTTGAAAGATTCTTCAGAAAATACCTTAAAACAACATGGGAGACAATATGATGAGGCCATTAATAGACATAAAGAAGATTCATTAAAACATTATACTGGATTTGATACAGAAGTTAAACAAATAAAAAATAATTGGATTAGAGACGTTGATGATAAATTCATTGGCGGTAAAAGAGATATATCTGAAAAAATTACTTCTGAAATTAGTTTATGGGGCGATGAATCAGCAGATCTTGATAGAACATTAAGTGAAATGCTCACAGACCATAAATCTAAATATGAACAAAATGCTAAAACTCTTCAAAGTAGTTTATCTAACACAACGCGAGATACAACCCAAAACATTAAAGATGCCATAGCGGATTTTACCTTACAGTTTATGAATTCTATTGATGATGCCACAGAATTAGCTGAAAGTAATGAAGAAAAATTGAGAGATATTTTCAATAGCTCTGCTTCAATTCCAGAATTAGCTGAAGTAACCACCTGGCCAGTAATTGGAAAAGATGCTATGGTCGCCGCAATTAAGGATGCAGTTTTTAGGACAAAATCTTCAATTATTATTGTCATGCCCTATGTCATCCCCGAAGTTTTACAAGTAATAAGTGAATTTGCGTACCAGAAAAAAGCAGCAAGATTTCTACTTACCAGTCATTTTGATATGAATCAGTACGGAGATATAATAAGAAAGATGATGGCTCTTGGAAATATACAATTTAGACAATTAAGTGGTACTGGAGAATTTTTTGCTGTCACCCGAGATGCTGAAGAGGTAATATTAGGTCCAGCAACAGATAAAGAAAGCGAAATGATTACTATAGTCTCTAATCAATCGCAGTATAGCGTCTTGTATTCTCAGTTCATCGGTCCGATTTTTCAAGCGAATTCCCGACCGATTAAATAAATCTCGTTTTTATCTCTATTTTTTATTTTTTTGAATAACCTAGTTATTGAAAATGGTAAAATAATTCAAATAAGGATTATAGATCCCTAGCCACGATTTACCCTTACATACTTAAATATTTTTACTCCCTTCTATATCATAATAACTTCTAAGGTGCAATTATGGAAAAGATCGAGAATGAAAAAAATGGATTAATTCAGAGCCAACAATCATTATATACAAAATTTATAAGAATAAATCAGTTATTTAAAATCCATTTTTCGTCGTTAATCTTGTTATTTTCTTTTGCTGTAGGGATTATTATTCTATGGATATATTTACTGGTTATAGGACAAGCGACAACAGATCTATCTCAAAGATATGGCTTATTTGGAACCATAGTGACTATTTTTCTAACTGCAGTTCTTTCATTACTAATTATTCAAATAGGAATACAGATAATCTTTTATGGTTTGTTCATTATCAGAGGAAACCGTTCTCTTAAACAGACTAAAGGAAAAGAACAAACACGAACTGCTCTCTACGATGGAATTGTCCCATATATTACCAATTTTTATGCGTTTTTTAATCGTTATTCAAAAGAAAAAACAACTTTGATTAAACTAGTGAGTACGTTCTTATTCCTTAATTTCATCTCGGGTTTTTATATAGTTTTTTTAATTACACGCTTTTTGGATGCTGGAAATGTAAATGATTTAATAAAAGTTTGTATGGTAATACTATTTCTATCAATGCTAGTCTTTTGGCTAATAAATTTGATGACTTCATTTAAAATAAGAAAGGAAATTGTTAAATGGGAACAATTATTTCCCAAATTAAACGAATGGGCTCAAGAATTAGAAGAGTTATCTTTAGAAAATTCAATTTTTTCTGATGAGGAGGAATCCATGTAATTGTTACAATGGTGATATAGCAATGAGTTCTTCAAGACGGAGTAAATTTGAAATTTGGGCTGAAGTATTGGAATTCTGCTTAAGGGCAAAAAGAACTCAAACATGGTTATTACGAAAAACACGTTTAAAAACGAGCGCGATAAAGGAAACACTTGAATTTCTCTTATCTCGAAATTTAATTGAACAACTAAATGATGGTGATATGAAAAAATATCAAACAACAAAACGAGGGGAAGAGGTATTAAAGAGATTTTATACCCTAATAAATGATTATTTTGATTTAAATTAAAGTAGAAAATAAAAATGATGATTTCAAAAACATGAGCTTTAATAGAGTGTTAAGCAAAAAACTAGATTTTAAAAAATTTTAGAAGGTTTCTAATCCCATGTAGGTTTCTTTACAGAGCTATCATCGTCTTCAGTGTGAATTCTTTTTAGATCAATATCAGAATAACCCGGTAATATATTAATAAAGTTCCTCATCGCATTCTTTATATCTTTACTGGAAGCTATATATCTTCCTACTATTAGAATATCTGCACCTTGTGCGAGGGCGTATTTCGCAGTCTTTGGCTCAATTCCTCCTGCAACAGCAACTAATACCCGATCTCTACCTGAAGCTAATTTTTTATCTTTATATAGTTCTTTAATTTTTGGTACTAGAGCCCATCTAGCTTTTTGTGCTGCGTCCGGAGATTGAGATTCTGTAGCTTGTTCAACATCAATAGCTCTATGTAAGATTACAACATCTGGTGTCTGTTTTAAACTTCTTAATTTCTCAATAGGATCATCAACTTCCATAGTATCAACAAACCCATAAATTCCAAGACGCTGAGCTTCTAATATGAATTTATCGAGTGAGGAGGGTGATGCTAATCCACTTGCAACCACAGCATCTGCAGTTGCATCAAATGCAAAATCGACTTCTAATTTACCCACATCAAGAGTTTTCAGGTCAGCGACAATGAATTTCTGCGGAGCAAGCTCACGAATTTTCTTAATCGATTCCATACCATATTTCTTCAAAAAAGGTGTTCCAACTTCTAAGAGAATTCTATCACTTTTAGGTAATTGCTCAACTACTCTCATTTGGCGTTCTAAAACTGGATGATCTAGCGCTACTTGTATGTACGGAGGACGCCATAGTCTAGGAACCCTTATTCCAGCCACAGGGTGTTTCGCACGATCTTTATCATAAAAGATTTTTTCTATTGGAGGATAGTTTTTTAATGCTCTTTGAATTGCTAATTTAGTGGCACCATAATTATATTGATAGATTTTTCGGTAGTTGGTTGCCTCAGGATGTATAAATACACTTACAATTAACACCCATTCATCAAGTTTACTCATTGGTATAAGATTCTCCTCAACAGCATCAGCAATTGCTTTAGCCACAGCAGCTTGAGCTGGACCAAATATCTTATTAGCCTCTGCCATTTTAGAAACTGTGACTTTTGGAATAACTAAACTTATTGGTTTTGTTAAAAGATTTGGTCTAATGCATGCTAAAAGTCCACCATGTCCTTTAGAAGGAGAACTAAGAGCATTTGCAAAAGAAATTCCAACAGGCCCGTCTTTGGAGCCAATAATTAAGTCAATATGGGCAAGATCGGGAGCCTCTCCAATGAGCGCTTCTCCGATAAAATATTCCGGTTTTGCCATACCAAAACACAGTGATTATTTTCTTAATATTTTATTGTATGTTATGGATAATATAAATAATACAATATCCACATTAAATTAGAGTTAATTCTCTCTTATTAAAATTATCTAATTATTCATTTGAAAAATAATATTAGTAATCTAATTTTAGATAATGGAAATTGCATGATTTTAGTAAATTATAAATATGTAAATTGTTTTGAATATAAAAGTAAGATTTTTATAATAAAATAAATGGGTGAACGATAATTAGTAATGTAACCGCAATAAAATATGTAATCTCGATGGAAAAAGATCCTAAAGACCCGAGAGAGGGAAATTATTTAGATCTTTGTTATAAAGATTTTAGAAACTTTAAAGAGAAAAATGGAAAGGATATTTTAGAATTTTTAAGTAAATCAATTAAAGAACACGAAGGAAGAGGCAATAGACCAGAGATAATTCGTAACCAAAAGATTAATTTAGAAAACGTAGTGAAATTGTTAAAAGAAGGAAATGATATTAAGGCATTTTCAAATTTCCATAGGACATTTCCAAATGGTAAAGATCAAGAAGCTAGGGGTATTAAACCTACTGTATTTATCCAACAAAAGGAAAATCTAAAAAATGTTAGAAAGTTAATCAATGAAGGTAAAGAAAGAAACGCTTTTTCATTGTTTCATCGAACGTTTCCTTATTGTATGCCTTATAGGTGAATTTAAAGAAACTTAAAAATAATAGACTTTACTTAAAATACAATCAATAGTTACTAGCTTTTAGATTATACTTTTCAATTTCTTTAGCAGTTTTTAATAATTTTTGGAGCGTATTAAGATCAAGATCCTCAGTTTCAAAAATAACATGTTGACAGTCATATTTAGTAAAATCATTTTCAATAATATTTATATTGAATATTTGTTGTTCTTCCCATAATCGAGAGCCGGGATATGGAGTTGCTACAAAATAGTTAATTGTATCATTCTTATCGAAAGGTAACCTTTTAATGAAATTTATAGTTTTAAAAAAGGTTTTTTCAGTTTCCCCTGGTAAACCAAGTACAAAATACGCTTGAATTGGAATCTGATGCTTTTTTAAATTAGTAATACCTTCTATCACTACTTTTGGATTCTGATACTTAAAGTTTTTCTTTAAAACTTCAATGCTGGCTGATTCTATCCCCGTTGCAATTAATTCGCATCCAGCAGTTTTTAGTAGTCGGGCTTCTTCCTCAGTTATATTATCTACTCTTAATTCACAACCCCAAGGAATTCTAAGATTATTTTCAATGAACATATTACAAAAGTTCTTGAAGAAATCCTTATCAATATTGATATTATCATAGAAATTAATGTAATTATAATTTTGGTATGAAATAATATCCATTATCTCAGAGAGAATTGAGCTTATACTTCTAATCCTAACTTTTTTAAATAAATTTTGTCTGGAGCAAAATGAACACTGGAATGGGCACCCTCGGTTTATAATAACATTGGCTACTCTATAATAATGTTGAATATGTTCTAATTTATAGCGTGCTGGTAGAGGAATAGTTTCAATATCAACAGGTTTAGGAGAGCCTGTAAAAATTAGTTTACCTTCAGAATTAATAAAAGCTAATCCTTTAATTTTTTGTAAATGAGATTCATAATTCCGAATTTTTTTATTAGTATTTATTATTGTTCTTAAAATCTCTACTAAATGTAAAAATGAATTTTCAGATTCACCTATACAAATAAAATCAATAATATTCTGGGATTGTAAAATTGCCTCATAAAGGAATGAAACATGAGGCCCTCCTAAGATAACATACTTTCGATCATCATATTTTTTAATAATATTAGCAATTTTTAGTGTTAAATTAAAGGTATTAGTCAGTGAAGTTATCCCTATTATCTCATAATTTTGAATTTTTTCTATTATTAATTCTTCTAATTTAGTATCTTTTAAATCAAGAAATTGTTCTAAATCTAAAATATCTACATCTAAATTATTTTGATCTAATACTGCCGCTAAATATAATATCCCTAAACTTGGTTCCCTAAAATATTCACTCTGGAACTCCGAAGGTTTAGTAGTTTTAGGATTAATTAATAAAATCATATCGAACTGGTTAATTATTTTTACTTTGATCTAAGTTACGACCCTGATTTAATTTTTCATCTGGAATTTTCTCTGGAATATTGAAAGATTCTATTAAAGAATCGATTTTTCCAGGTCTATTAAATTTTTCTTCAGGAATTACTGGAACTTTCAATTTTATACTGTCATATTTTTCATAATCTGGGGTAAAGAGCTCAATACCTTGTATTGCGCGATCTTTAACAATAACACGAAGGGAATAGTTACGATCATTAAAAAATGTAAATCCATTGTTTAACCGCCCCATTTTTACAAATTCTCTTTTTACCTTTTCTTCTTTTAGAAATAATTCCATTATATCTTCTTCTGAATATAATATTCCACCAATAATCACAAAAATTCTCTTGAAATTTTCAGGTAAGGGATATTCTTTTATGGTTTCAACTACTTTTTTCAATCGAGGATTATGAATGACGAGATCACCTGTAGTTGAAGCTGTTGTGGGATCAGGAAAATCACTTTTTTCAATTGATCTAGCTCTCCCTTCCCCCAATGGTTTATCTAAAATTTCTTGAAATTCAAGGTCATCTCTAGAGTATATATTTAAGGGATATACTCGATAGAACAATCTAAGTTGTTTACGGAGCATACTTGCAAGTATTCCGCCAAATATTTGTAACTTTAAAGAACTTATTGGACCATTATAGGTTAGAATTTTTTTAGTATCATGATCTATGAGTAAGTAAACTTTATGGTTATTGTAATCGTTTAATACGTCTCTTACAGTTTCTCCTTCAGTAACTTCCACCGTTAAAAAATAGGGAAATTCTCTTAACTCAAGGACTTCAAAAATTTGCATTTAACCAAATCCCAACTATTCTATAATTATAGGTAATGATCTTCATAATAAATTTTTTTATTTTTGTTTAATTGCCAGAGAAATTGTGAAATCAATAAAATTTTTAAGTTTTAGGAGATTTTTCATAGTAGTTCTCTCTTTAGAAGTTTGATAAATATGAGTTCAGAGAAAAGAATATTTAAACTTAATATTTCTGGTGGGAATACAGGTCCCGGTAAAGGATTAACTAAATTAATTGAGATTGACGAGAAAAAATTCAGATTTGAAGGTATGAAAATTGGGGATACTATTAAGGGAGGTTTAGTAGGATTTCCAAATTATGAATTTAAAATCACTGGCGGTTCAGATTCAAGTGGATTCCCAATGAGAAGAGATGTCCATGGACCTGTTAAGAAAAGGATTTTAGTTTCTAAACGTGGAACGGGTTATAAGCCTAAAAGAAAAGGGCAAAAAAGAAGAAAAACGGTACGAGGAAATGAAATAACTTTTGATATGACGCTGATTAATCTTAGTGTGGTCAAGTATGGTGAAACTGAACTATTCAAGGCTAAAAAAGAGGAATAGGTATTTCAACTAGTTTTGAGATGAAGAATGGATGGTTAAAGTAAAAAAGTGCTCATTCTGTGGATGGGACATCCCTATCGGAAGAGGACATATGTTTGTGAAGAAAGACGGAACTCTTCTAAATTTTTGTACGAAAAAATGTCGCAAAGCTATGTTGTTATATAAGAAAAATCCACGTAAAACACGCTGGACCGCATTTTATGGGAAGCAGTAAAATAACTTGCCATCAAATCCTTATCACTACTTTTTTTGAATGAAATAAGTTTTGGAAGAATATAAAAATTCAAAATTCAAACAATAATATTAGAGAAGTTTATCTGCTTATTGGAGTCGTGAAAATTTCAGTAAATCATCAATTAAAAAAACTATAATCTAAAAATTTAGAAAACTTTTTTTTTAATCATTAACTATATAACAATGTAATTATAACTCAAGGAGAATGTTGTCATATTATTATTCCAATTCGCTGCTTCAGCTGCGGGAAATTAATCGCCCATACCTATAAACCTTATCTTGAAATGATTGAAAAAGGAGAGAGCTCTGATGAGGCGTTCACAA
>JBATUM010000053.1:0-5200 GCA_049671145.1 Promethearchaeia archaeon | reverse complement strand
CTTATTCATTTTTTTCTACCTCACAGTTTTTTATTTATATTTATATTTTTTAAAAAAATTAATAAACCCCCAGATTTCTGAAGGCAATTGTGTGCTTCACTTTATTAACGTCAATTAGTTCTTCATGATTTTTCGCGTAATTACTAAAATCTTCTAATTTTTTTGAGTCAGCTTCATCTAAATAAGCCAGATCAACCTCTCGCTCAGAAATCAGGAGGTCTCCTAAAATTATTCCTTCATTTTTTACACTATATACATTTTCTTTTTCTTCCAATACTGTATGAGCCATTTTTTCTTTTCTCACCACTTTTTTTTCTTAAGAAAATATAATCACTTACTTTATATTTAGTTTACCTTCATGTTGTTCAGATGGAGTTTGAACTTCAAAATAAGTTCATACTTAGTTATGAATGATAAACCTTAAATTGAACTTTTGACAACTAATAATTAATAAACTAGGTAGTGATTAAAGCCGATTTTTATGAGTGGAACAGAACAATTAAATTATCCTCCTAATGAGATATTATCTCCTGCTCCTACTCGGAGGAAAAACTTTGAGCATATTATACTTTGGATGCTGTGTAACAATGAAGAGTGTGAATGGTCGGATTTTACAGAGGATCCAATAGGTATTAGTCAATCGACATTTTCAATATATAAGAATAGGTTAGAATCTAAGGGATTTATTGAAAATATAAGGCGGGGGTATTACCAGATTACTGGCGCTGGTCGAGAGAGATATTATGAATTATCACGGATGAAGAGCACAAAAAGAAAGTTAAATTATCCTCCAAAAGCGATATTGAGGAGGAGGAATTACGATCATTGGATTTTATGGATGTTGTATAACAATAATTACTGTAAATGGAGTGACTTTTTGGATGATAATAAGCCAGTGTATATTAATCAATCCTCTTTATCAAAGAATTTGAATTTATTGATGGAAAATACCTATGTGAAGAAAGATAATAAGCGATATGAAATCACAGAAGCAGGGAAGATAGAATATTCTCGCATGTTAAGGTTGTATGATCTTGATCGCCAATCAATTTTAGAGGATGAAAGTAAGCGGATTGAGGAAATCACAAAGAAGACTCGAGAATTCTTTAGGAAATATAATATTGAGGATCGGGATGTAAAATTTCGGTTTTTAAATAATGTATTAAAGATGGATTATGCGAAAGTACAAAGTTCATTAGACAATGAGGAGGATTTTAAGAAGATTTTGTTATTTTTTTCGATAAATCATCCAAATTCGTATCCTGAGTATATTTCTCCGGATGAGTTTTCATTAAAGTTTAATATTGAAAAAATAATATTGGAATTTCACATTCTTCAGATTGCAGAGAAAGAGATTTATCCGATAAAATTTTTTAAGTTAACCACTAAAGAAAGCAAAACATTTTATTTTCAGGCTGAGGAAAAGATAGAGAAAGTATTGCGAGCTATTGTGGATGATTATGTTGCTAAATTTACATACTTGAATAAGTTAGGGGGGTATCCCTACTATACTATGTATTCATTGAGAGATGATATATTAGAAGATATATGTGATAATTTATTTCATAATGGTTTAAGAGATTCACTGAGAGAATTTCTGGCAGAATATATTAAATATTTAACTTATAAAATCGAGACTGAAAAACAATTAGTTGATGCGTCTGATAAATTAGAAGGGTTTATTTATGAGAATATCCCAATAATGCTTCAGAGTTTTGAATCTGGTGATTTGGATCATCAATTTAAGGCAAAGAAGGAACATAGATATTATTTATATCCAGATATATTAAAAGCGTTAGCACCATATTACATGAAAAATATCAAAACAGTCTTTCAGAAAACTGTTGCTAATATTAAAGAGAGAGATCTTGATAAAGCTTTAGGAGTATTAGACTCAGCAATTAAATCAGAACCAGAAAAAATTGAATTATATATCTTAAAGTCAATTGTAATAAGTCTTTGGAGAAGACATAGGGAAGCTATAGAACTTTTAGAGGAACAGCTTGAGAAATTCACTGATTTAGATGATGACCAACTTATTCCAATAATTATGTTTATCAAAACATTTTGTCATTTATCTTTAGGGAATTTTGAAAAAGCCTTAGAAATTTCTCATGATGTTATTCAAAATCATCCGATTTCACATTTAAATCGAGCATTTATTTTTGGTTATAACCTTCTTTATAAATGGGATCCTGAGAATGCTAGTTTAGATTATTTCTTAAATGAGATAGAAAAAACTATATCCTTGGAGTCCAATACTTTAAGCGTGTCTAGATATTACCAGCTAAAAGCTATTATTTTATTTGAGCTGAAAAGGTTTGACGATGCTGTTGAGGCAATAGATACTGCTATCGAATTAAAACCTAAGATAATAGATTATTATTATAAAAAAATTCATGGGTTTATACTTAACAAGAAATTTGAAGAGGCAAATGAATTTATTGAAATCGCTATTAACCAATTTCCTAATGAAAATAAACACTTTCTAAATAAGAAAGCCTATATTTTGGACAAGATGGGTTATTATGAAAATGATCCTATGAAGTTTGAAGAATCACTTGAAATTTTGGATAAATTAATTGAACTTTATCCCGATGATTATGATTTACTTAACTCAAAAGTATATGTATTAGCTTATTTAGAACGAGAAACTGATGCAATAAAGTTAGCAAAAGAATTAGTGAACCTAGATCCTAATTGTGCGAATTATCATGATTCATATGGAGAGGTTTTAATGATGTTCAAAAAATATAAAAAGGCAATAGAATTATTCAAAGAAGCTTTAAATCTAGAGCGTTATGGCCATTTTGTATATCAAACATTCATAAAGCTAGGCATCAGTTATTATAACCTTGAAGAGTATGATTTAGCTAAAGAATGTTTAGAAGAGGGAATAGAGCATACTTATTCTTGTTTATGTAACCAGGAGAAGAAAGAACATTGGTTAGAAAAAGCAAATACATATATGCTCAAAATCAAGGAATTAAGTATAAAAACTCAATAGCATTCAATTTCAAATGGTAACAATAGATGAGTTAGAATATTATGGGATACAAGTATGTAAAGGGAGTCAAAGAGAATCCCAAATTTGGGAAACTTTTAGCTGTAAATTTTAATCCTTATAAGGTATGTAGTTTTAATTGCGTGTACTGTGGAATTGGACCAACGACTGATAAAATTTGTGAACGTAAACTATTTTATCCTCCTGAGGATGTGTTTAGAGAAATAAGAGATTATATTGAAGAACACGGAGAACCTGATTATGTTTGGTTAACTGGATTGGGCGAACCAACACTATACTCAGGATTTAAGCAACTTTCTAAGATGATTAAAGGGGTATATCCAAATATCAAAATTGGTGTGTATTCAAATGGTTCATTATTCTTTCGTGAGGATGTAAGAGATGATTTTTCTTTGAGTGATTTGATGTTAATAAATCTGAATAGTGTGTGTCCGATTGAGTTCTCAAAGATTTGCAGACATCATAAAGAAGTTAACTTGGAAGATTTAATTGGTGGAATAAAATTATTCAAGCAACAATTTGGGGGGATTTTTGGAATCGTAAGCGTTTTTTTAGATGGAATTAATGATAATCAGAAGAATTTAACCGGATTAAAAAGACTTCTTTTAGAGATTGAACCTGATTTTTATGTACTTAAAAACTACGCATGTAGGGGGTATAAAGCATTAGATGGAGAATTTAAGAAAACTACAGAAGAGATATTTAATAATTTGCCGTTTGAAGTAATTTATCAGTTCTAGGAACATTATATCACTAAAAAATTGGATTGTTTAATCCTATCGAATCACAAAAAAATAATGGTAAAAAAAAATGGAATATAAATATTTAAAAAAGGTAGAAAGTCAAACACTAGGAAATGCTCTACAAATAAATTTCAATCCTCTTAAAGTATGTTCGTTTAATTGTATTTTCTGTGATTTAGGACATACTACGCGACTTTTAATGGAAAGAGAAATGTTTTATCCTCCTGAAGAAATTTTTAGTGAAATCAATGATTATATTAAAGATAACGATGAACCTGACTACTTGTTAACTGGCAATGGTGAATCTATGTTGTATTTAGGCTTTAAGCAACTTTCTGAAATGATTAAAGATAAGTATCCAAATCTAAAAATTGCTGTTTCCTCAAATGGTTCACTACTCCACCGGAAGGATGTGAGAGAAGATTTTCTCATAAGCGACAGAGTAACGGTGAATTTAAATACAATAAACCCTCAGGATTATTTGAAAATTAGTCGTCATCACAAGGATGTAAACCTAAATAATGTATTAAAAGGAATAAAATTATTTAGAGAAAAATTTAAAGGAGAATTTGGGATAAGCACAGTCTTTGTAAAAGGGATTAATGATAGCGAGTCAAATGTGCAAAATTTAAAGTCATTTCTTCTAGAAATCAATCCAGATATGTACATAATAAATGGTTTTACTGAAAATAAGGAAGAATCAATATCAGAAGACTTTAAAGATTATGTGAAAGAAATGTTTAAAGATGTGAATTTTGAAGTTTTTAATAGAATGGAATAAGTTGGTTTTTTATGGATGTTAAATATGAATTAGAAAGGTTAACACCTCTAACAGTTGCTAATACTGAAGGTATAGGCCATGGAAATGTTGGTGCTGTTTCATTACGCAATCTTTGTATTGCGATTGACAGTACTGTATATGTATCAACTGCAGAGATCTTTCGGAAAAATTTAGAAAAGAATTTTGGAGTACCTGTAAAATACTTAATTATTACACACTATCATGGTGATCATATTTTCGGTATTAAACCCTTTAGAGATTTACCAGTAATAAGCAGTGTATTAACTTCAAAAGTTATGGAAATTCCAGAAGTAAAACAAAGATATCAAGGATATATTGAAGAATTTGAAAAAGATGATCCCTTAGGAAAGGGGATCGAATATATCTTTCCAGATATGCTATTCAAAGATACATTGATTATCCAAGATGAGGATCTACATATTGAGCTATACTATGCAGGGGGCCATACAGCTGGTTCTAGTTATGTGTATTTTCCTGCTGAAAAAGTACTTTTTGCCGGTGACCTTATTTTTGAAAACCAGTTTCCTTATGCTGGAGATGAAACATGTGATCCAGAACAATGGATAACCCAGTTAGAAAAATTAAAAGCTTTAAATCCAGATATTATCGTTCCTGGACACGGACCAATAA
>JBATUM010000052.1:0-1915 GCA_049671145.1 Promethearchaeia archaeon | reverse complement strand
GCTTTTGAGTGTATAGATCCTAGTTTTAAGGAAAATTTAAAACAAATTAAGTAAATAAAATATTAAATATTGAAATTGAAAATTTAAATCGTAAACCAAAGTGAATATAATGTTTCCAGAATTTATTTCAGAGCTTTTTCAAAAAGTAAATGGGAAGAATGATAAACAAGATGTATCCATTTTCACATTATCAACTTGTATGTGGTGCAAAAAGTGTAAAAGATATCTTAATGAAAGAGAAATTAATTATAAATATATAGATGTTGATAAAATCACCCCAGATCAAAAATCAAAAATTTTACAATATTTAAGAGAAAATTACAAACCAGATAGAATCTCATATCCTTTCCTAATATGCGATAACAAATTTGTCGTAGGATATGATCCTAATAAATATGAAGAATTAATGAGTGATGGTGATAATTAAGGTGAATATGGAAACATATGAGGGTATGCTTGAATATATTAAACAGGTTAGTAAAAAGAATAACTGGATTTTAAACAAAGATCAAAAAACATTAAACGAATTAATTGAAGGTTTGGTGGAAAATAAAAAGAAATATGGATACCAATCTTGTCCATGCCGCCTTGCTTCTGGTGTAAGGGATTTAGACAGAGATTTAATTTGTCCCTGTGAATATGCTCCTTTAGATATAAAGGAACAGGGAGCATGTTACTGTAATCTATACATGCGCAAAGATTTTTATGAATCTATTGGAGAAGAATATGTTATTGTACCAGAAAGAAGACCTATTGAAAAAGAAAAAGCAGTACTTGAACATTTTAATAAATAAAGAGCTTTTCTTGTTTTTAAGAATTGAACAGTTAGAAATCAATTTTTTATAAAAATAACTCTTAAATATTATTTTTTCTCTTTTTTTATTATGCCAGATAAAGAAAATACTGATGATGAATTAGAAGAAGAATTAGATAAAGCATTTAAAGCTAGTGAAGCTAAAAAAGACCACTGTGGAACTGCTATACCAAGTAATAAAGAAGTAGGGGTTCAAAGAACCAATGTAAAATTAAAAAAAGAGGATTAAATTAAAATAACTTTTTTTATATTTCTTTTCCTATTGTTTTGGAATTTATCCTGAATCTATTAATGTTACTTTTGTTATAGCTCCAATTTCATTGAATTCTGACGGTTTTAATAAATAACTTCTAAACGATTATAAATAATTACTTAAAAATTCAATAATTTATATTTTAATATAAATCATTAAATGATGTCATTATATGATTTTATCTTATAAATAAAAAGTGTTTGTTATGAATAAACGAATTAAAGGAAGAGAAAATTTTCCTACTAAAGAGATTGACCCAGATAATTTCATAGAGGATGAAGACGTACAAAATATGGTTAAAAATATCCATAATTTCAAATTTAATCAGGAAGATTATTATAAAGTTTATAATTGTGTACATTGTGGAGAATGTGAATCAGAAGAAGAACGTATCACGTTGAAACAAAAATTTCTAAAAGATGGGAATACTGTTGAGGGTCTTGATCAGATGATTGAATGTTTTGAAAAATATCGGACGCCTTATCCCTCAAATAAAATGAGGATAAAAAAGTCAAAAGGGATAGCTAAAAATTCTAATACGTTATTTTTCATGGGATGTCTTTCTACCATTAGAATACCACGGTATACCGAACATGCTCTTCAATATCTCATGAAACAAGAGACAGATTTTACTATTTTGGATAAAGAAATATGTTGTGGTTGGCCTTGGTTTGCTAGTGGTTCAATGCGTGAATTTGAAATTTGCCAAAAGGAAAATATTGAAATCTTCAAAAAATTTAATAAGATCATTTGCTTATGTCCAGCATGCTATTTTTTATTCAATAAGTTTTATAAACCAGCTATGGATAAAGATGTTAGATTTGACTATATTGCTGATTACCTAAAAC
>JBATUM010000051.1:0-3803 GCA_049671145.1 Promethearchaeia archaeon | reverse complement strand
TAAAAGGAGCATATTTTCTTTTAACTAATATTATATTTTGATTATCATCGTGAATGACTGCATCAGTCGTGTGTCCATATTCCGAGGCCTTGGATTTTATTCTGCTGTAAATAAAGTATCCTATTGTTATAATTAAGAAAGCTCCCAAAACCATCGAAATAATTAAGTGCATTAATACAGATCCAGGATCTAAATCATCTATGCTTGAAGCAATTCTAAGCGCATTTACATAATCTATTATAAATCCTGCACCTAATATGATTTGTAAATAATATAAAGCTTTTTTAGTTCTTTTTTGGGTTATTTCGCTCCTTTTAACATATAATTCCTGCATCGAATCATAAAGCATTTTGAATTTTTCATTTGTTCTATCAATAATTACTTCCAAGCGGAATTTTCTTATCAAATGCGTCAAAACTCTTGTATAATGTTGACGTGGGTTCCAATCTAATTCACTATAGATAAGACTCATCTTTGTTTGAATCATTCCCCTTAAAAACCTAAGATTTTTAGTTTTTTCCTCAATTTTTTCTAAGCTCATAAATACATCAGAATAACGTTTCATAAATAACACATCGAGAGAATTATTGATTGACATTAAAGCGAAGAGAACAGCTCTCATTTGAGGAGTAGGTTCTAAAATATGTTCTTTCATATATGGAAACTCCGTTTTATAATTTCTTTCTGCCATATATATAAATCCAGAATTTCTTTTAATATAGTGTAATTCAGATAACCGATTAGATAGATTTTCTTTTACTCTTCTTTCAAAATATTTCTCTGAATAGTCACCCCATTGACCGGCATATACTTGAGTCCAATATCCGAGAACTTTTTTATATTTATCTATATTTTGTTGACTCCATTCAATCTCTCTTGGTATTAATTTATTAGAAATAACGAAAACATATATTGGACTTTCAATGTCAAGAAGAAGAAACTGATTTTCTTTCATTTTTGCAAATTTTTTTAGGATATCAATTGTTATAAAGGGAATTTGTTGAATTAAATCTGATGTAATTTTTTCTTTCTTATAAGGCTCATTTTTAAAGTATTCGACTTCTAGCTTAAAATAACCAAGTGTATTATATACTAAATCTCTATTATCTTCAGTGTACGGATTATTTTCATCAGTATAAGGGAAATTTTGGAAAAATGGCTCCCAATCACATTCAATTGAAATAGAATTGGCCATTTCCCTCAGTATCTGCTTTTTTTCTTCAGCAGAAGGATATTTTTCTAAGTATTTAAATGATTTACTTAACTCTTTTTCATTTAGATTTTTTAATCTTTCCAATAAAAGAGCTTCAATTTCCTCTGCTTTAGTTTCTCCAATGAACTCATTTGTATTAATAAAGGCGCTAATATACCAGAACTCTTTTGAGTAAACAAACCGTAGGTTTTCTTCCATTCTCTTTTACCCTCATTTTATTAACATGAGATAATGTTGTTAAATTATAATTAAATTGTTATATTATTTATTACTTCATTTTTAAAAAAAATAATTTATGTTATCAGAATAAATTTTTATAAAACTTTTAAATAAAAATAGATAAGGATATTTTATATTAAAAAAAAGGTAAATGAAATGAATGAAGTAAAAAAACCTCCCAAGCTAAAACGTAGAATCTCTTTATTTGCATTAACTGCTTACGGTGTAGGTAATGTTTTAGGTGCTGGAATTTATGCCTTAATAGGAGATGTTGTAGGGATAACAGGCAATTTTTCATGGTTAGCTTTTCTTTTAGCCGCAATAACGGGTGCTTTTACAGGATTATCTTACGCTGAACTTGGAGCAATGTACCCTAAAAGTGCAGCAGAATTTGTCTATACAGAGGAAGCATTTAAAATTAGAATTGTATCATTTATCTTAGGATGGATCATCATCTTTTCAGGTATATTTTCTGCTGCCACGGTTGCCTTAGGTTTTGCTGGATATATCTCAAATCTATTGGGATTTGATATGACAATTATAACAATTGTATTCGCTATAGGTTTAATCCTAGAACTGAGCATTATCAATTTAATTGGTATAAAAACTTCTACCTGGACAAATATTTTATTTACATTAATAGAGGCTTCTGGGTTAATATTCATTATTATCATTGGGCTCCCCAAATTTGGTTCAGAAAATATAAATTATTTTGAATTGCCAACCATTTCAATTATGCCAATCTTTTCAGCTGTTGCATTAATATTTTTTGCCTATATAGGTTTTGAAGACATTGCTAATATTGCTGAGGAAGTTAAAAAACCCCAAAAAAACCTTCCTAAAGCTATTATATATTCCATTGTAATTACAACAGTACTATATTGTTTAACAGCTCTCTCAGTTGTAAGTATCGCAGATTATAAAAATATAGCCGATTCTGGAGCTCCATTGAATTATGTTGCCACTGTTGCTATAGGCCCAGTAGGAGGACTAATAATGTCTATTATAGCATTATTTGCTACTGCAAATACGGTTTTAATAATGTTAATTGTAACTTCAAGAATGATGTATGGAATGGCAAGAGATAAAGCATTACCAAAACCATTAAGCAAAATCTCACCAGGATTCAGAACTCCAACAATCGCGGTCTTACTAACAATGATATTTGCAATTATTCCTGTCTTTTTTGGAGATATTAAGATTGTGGCAGATGCTACTGTATTTGGAGTTTTAATCAATTTTTTCTTAGTTAACATTAGTTTAATAGCACTAAGAAGAAATAAACCAGATGCTGAGCGACCCTTTAAGCTGAAACCTTCAATAAGGTGGGTACCAATAATTGCTTTATTAGGAGCTATAGTATGTTTTGCATTACTATTTACATTTAATTGGCTGACAGTTTTAATTCAAACAATAATAATAGCATGTGGAATAATAGTTTTCTATGCTATGAAATCAAAAATAGAAACAAAGGCTTTATCAAAAATTCAAGCAAAAAGTACTATAAATAAATAATTACCCAAATTTCTCTTTCCATTTCTTTATTTTTACTAATTTTTCGGCAAACCTCAATCAGTTGGATTGAATATATACTACATTACGATATTTTTCAAGGCTTTAAATTGCATAAAATTACCAAAATGCCTTTTCCATTTTTTTTATTGGATCATCTAAAGAATCTACAATTACTTTATCAAAATTCGAAAATATAGAGATATTATTATCCCAATTATCTATAGTTTCTTTAGAGTATACATTAAAGAATTTTTCCATTACATTTCTTAACTCCTGAAGAACTCTTTTATATTTTATTTTTTTATCAGAATTCGCAATGAAAATAAAATGAGATTTTTTTAATATAGTGAAGCGCATATCGCTCAGTTCAAAGTTAGATAATCCAACCTGAGCAATTTCTTCAGCAAATGAATTTAATGCTGTCAGTAAGGCTCCAAAAAGTTGTTCATCTAAGGTTTTTTCGTAAACTCTACTAAATACAACGATTCCTCCCTCGGTAACAATCCATATGTCTCGTATAACTTTATTTGAAGCCAAAAAACAACACTTAGAGATTTTATTGATTTAATCGAAAGCCGACTATAATTATTATCTTATAACAATTAATAAGTTTTTTTAAAACATTCAAAATTTCAGACAAAAGAAACTCTAAAGATTTTTAAAAGAGAATTTTGATAGTATTGTTATGACTTATACACCATTTAATAACAGCATTTTACCAATATTCTTCTATTATATTGGTCTAATTGTTTTCAGTATATTAATGACAGTATTGATGATAAGGAAGTGGAGAGAGAGAAAAGTTAATGCCCCTCTCTATCTTTCTATCGTATTTGCCTTATTTACGGTAGCATTA
>JBATUM010000050.1:0-9273 GCA_049671145.1 Promethearchaeia archaeon | reverse complement strand
GTATAGGATTAAATATTGATAAAGTAAAAAATCAAAGGATCAAAAATCGATATCTCAGATATAACAAATACCATAGGCATACATATCAAAATATGGTAATTATTTTTTTAGCAATTGTTTGGATAGAGATAAAAGACACGACAAATGTTAGGATAGAGGAATTTATTAAGGTTGCCAGAGAATTAGGTCATAAAATTAATAAAAAAATGCTTAATAATGCCATGCTTAAAGTAAAAAGAACAGAAAAATTATTTGATAAGACTCTTAAAGATAAAGCTACCTTAGAGCGTGAAATTAAGGAAAAAATAAAAATATTATTCCAAAAAGATCTCAATAGTATTAGTTATGATAAGATAAAAACCCATTTTTTAAATAAATCTGAATATGAAAAATTAAAAATGGATATGCAACTACTAGCAGCTGAATTAATAAACAAGATTTCTTATTCTCAAATACAAAACCTCAATTATAAAGCATTTACAGCAGGATTAATTTATTATGTCGGTCAGACTTTAGATAATAAGAAAATATTTACCCAAAATCTTATTGAGGAAACCAGTAAATTTTCAAGTACTACTATTAGAAAAAAATTTAATGTATTAAAAGATATTTTAGGGGATCCTCAAACAGTGCAGATAGAATTCGTTTAAAAACTACAACTCTGCTTAAAGAATAAATAATTAATAAGGGTGAATTCTATAATTATAATTATTCAATAAAGTAAATTATCTTAAAAACAAAATAATGTCTGAAATTCAATTACCTAATAACAACTATTATGCAAAATCTGTTAATGAGTTAATTAAAGAGTTCAATACTGATAAAGAAAATGGTTTAAAATTATCAGATTTGGAGCAATACTATTCTAAATATGGATATAATGAATTACCTAAAATTAAAAAATCCATCTGGAAGATCTATTTAGCTCCAATTTTTAATTTTTTGATAGTTATTTTGCTTATTTCAGGATTTATTGTATTTCTCCTAGGATCTCCCGTCTCAACAATAATTACTTTTACCGTAGTTATCTTAAATTCTATAACTGTGATAATCCAACAATTTAGGGCACAAAAAGCCCTCGAATCTTTAAGAAAAATTGGTGCATTAAAAGCAACTGTTTTAAGAGACGGTAATCAATTTGAAATCCCAACAAGAGAATTAATACCAGGAGATATAATTTTATTAGAACAAGGGGATAAAATTCCTGCTGATGCTAGAATCATTGATTTCATCAACCTAACTATTGATGAAGCACCTCTGACAGGTGAAAGTGAGCCTGTTGAAAAAAATAACGGAGAACTAAAAAATGCAGAATTACCAATACAGAAACAATTTAACATGGTATTTATGGGTACATATGTTGATACTGGAAGAGCAAATGCAGTAGTTACAGGAACAGGAGTTAATACAGAAATTGGAAAAATATCAACTCAATTGAATGAAATGGGAAGTATTGAAGAAATTCCTTTGACAAGAAAATTAAACAGACTTGGATATATCTTAGGCTCCATTGTAATTATTATTCTAATAATTTTAGTTATTTATAAATTTGCTCTTTTAGGCATTCGAGGAGAATTTTATGGAGATTATATTAGTGAGGCATTAATTAGCTCAATTCTAAGATCTATGAATATCATGCCTATTAATTTACCCATATTAACAACACTAGTTTTAATAACTGGCGTCCTTAATATGGCACAACATGGTGTTATTATAAAAAATCTTTCGGCTATTGAATCTTTAGGGAGGGTTTCTGTAATTTGCTCAGATAAAACTGGAACAATAACCAAAAACGAAATGACAGTAGAAAAGTTTTGGATTAATAACAAAGAATATAATGTTACAGGTTCTGGATATGAAACTGAGGGCTTTATTTCAGAAAATGGTAAAGCTATTAACCTAAACGATAATAAAACCTTTCAAACGTTCATTGAATCAAGTGTATTAAATAATAATGCCAGACTTATTTATGAAGATGTTAAAGTAAGAGGAAAAGATAGGAAAGAAATGGCAGTAAGAAGAGCTTTAGGATCTCCTACAGAAGCAGCACTTTTAGTATTGGCTGAAAAAGCAGGTTATATTTTATATGATATTAAGAGAAGTTATGAAAAGATAAAAGAATTTTCATTTAGCTCTGAAATCAAACGCATGTCTACGATTTGTAGTTCAAATAGAGATGGTAATACTAATTATATTTTTTCTAAAGGTGCTCCTGAAAAAATTCTGGAAATATGTACACACATAGAAACCAATAGACAAATAGAAACTTTATCAATAAATCAAAGAGAAGAAATTTTGAATAATATTCAATCCAAAGCAAAACAAGGTTATAGAACTTTAGCGGTTGCATATAGAAAAATAGAAAATAAAATAGTAGAAGCCAGAGAAAATAATGAGAAAGATTTGACCTTTCTAAGTTTCTTGGCTATATTAGATCCACCACGTAGTCAAGTAAGAGAATCAGTAGAAGAATGTGAATCTGGACGAATAAAAGTAGTAATGATCACCGGCGACCACCCTAATACGGCACAGACTATAGCATCTCAAATGAGGATATATAAGCCAAATGATTTAGTTATTGAAGGTTCTGAAATATCAAAACTTAGTGAGCAGGATTTTAACCGAGTCTCAGTTTTTGCTAGAGTATCTCCCTCAGATAAAGAAATTATTGTTGAAAGTTATCAAAAACAGAATAAAATAACTGCTATGACAGGAGATGGAGTTAATGATGCTTTAGCTTTAAAATTAGCCAATGTAGGAATAGCAATGGGTATTACTGGGACCGATGTTGCTAAAGAAACCGCAGATCTTGTAATATCAGATGATAATTTTACATCTATAGTAAAGGGTGTGAAGATCGGTAGAGGATTATTTGCTAAGATTCGAGTTATCGTTTATTTCTTCATATGTTTAAATATTATGGAGGCGCTAATATTTTTTACTTATGAATTCATACCATCTTTTGTATTATTTAGTTCAGAATGGCAACATATTTATATTTTTGGAATAGTTCATTCACTTCCTTCGTTAGCATTAGTTATTGATAAACCACCTAAAGATGTTATGGATGAACCTCCAAGAAATAAAGAACAATTACTAAATAGAAATATATGGAAATTATTGCTTATTCATGCCTTTCTAATGGGTTTAGGTTTAGTTTTAGCTTTACAACTAACTTTAGGAGGTTTATTTCCCTTAAATTCTTGGAATGTAAATTTAAGTCTTTTAGAAAGTGATTTAATTGCACAAAAAGCAAGAACCATGTTTATTACCACACTTTTTATTGTTGAAACAACTTTTATATGGAGTATTAGAAGACCAAATAAATCCCTGTTTAAAAGTATTAAAGAGGAATTTAGCTGGAAGTTATTTATTATCAATCTATTTACTTTGGTGCTGCATATATTACATATTTACTTTTCATTACCCATAAATACCTTTATAAGAGATTCAGGATTGAACTTCGAAATTAATTTCATGTTCCTCAGTGGTATTGACTGGTTATTTTGTATTTTATTATCTTTACCTGGAATTTTAGGAATTGAGGCAGTAAAATACTTAGCAAGACGAAAAAATATTAAATTCTAGAGTTTTAATTATAACGTATTTTAATTCTCTAAAGAGAAAGAAATTGGATGAATGAAGAAAAGACCAAAGTAACCACTAATAGGATGGTTTTTATAAAGAAATATGGTGGAATCATCTTTATTTGTGGTATAATAATCTTATTTATTCTTTTAGCCTTATTAAATATAAATTTTGGTCAATGGCTTGCTACCACTGTTATGTGGTTTTACGGAGAGTTTGGAGACCTTGGAATATATCTTGGAGTTTTTTTAATTAGCATTTTTGGTAATTTTACAATAATTTTTCCAGTTCCCTATACAATTGCGCTTATAGTAATATCCGCAGTAATTCCTGGCGTAAATCCAATTTTGCTTGGAATTGTCGGTGGTCTTGGAGCAAGTATTGGGGAAATTACTGCATGGTTAATTGGTCGCGGATCTAAAAATATTCTTGGAGACTCAGAAAGTGTTGCACGTATGAAACGTTATGTTGAGAAAGGTTGGGCGCCAGTATTAATTTTCATCTTTGCTGCTACACCTCTTCCAGATGATGCTTTTCTAATCGTACTTGGCATAGCTCAATACAGTATTTTTAAAACATTAATTTATTGTTTTATAGGAAAATTTGTTCTATGTTTTTTATGTAGTGCACTTCCTATTTGGTTAGCAGATACCGCTTTCGGTGAATTTCTTTTCAATTTATTTGGAATTGATCTGGATGCTGCTACTAAGGGAATTATACCAGAGAGTACACCATTAGATATATTACTAAGTTCTCTACTTTGGGCAGCATCTATAATAATTCTGTTCCTATTAGTTTATATTGATTGGAGTAAATTAATTAAGAAATTTAGAGAAAAAATAAAATCTAATTCTATTCAAAACTAATTTTATTTTACACTGTAATAAATCAATTTTTTTATCAAAAAGAAATAAAATAAAAAGAATTATTGTTATAGTCTATCTATTAAAATGATTTAATTTTATAACAATAATTTAATAAATTTTTAAAAGCCGCGGGAGTTTCTCTTATGTCAGAACCTTATTATACTATGGATTTAAACCAAATCTATTCTGAATTTCAAACAAATCCCACTAATGGATTATCAAAAGAGGAAGTACAGAAAAGATTGGAATTATATGGCTTTAATGAAATACCTAAAGCCTCAAAAGGATTTATAAAAATCTATTTAGCACCTTTGTTTAACTGGTTAATTGTGATTTACCTAATTGGGGCTGTAATTTTATTTTTAGCAGCCTTTTTTGGAGGAGGAAATTTAATGTTTGTGGGAATAACTTTAGGGATCGTTTTTTTAAATTGTTTTGTCGCAATCGTACAACAATATAGAGCAACAAAGAAATTAAAAGCTTTAAGAGAAATGACAGCTCCAACTACAACAGTCATTAGAAATGGTGAAAAGATGGATATACCCACCAAAAACGTTGTTGTAGGAGATCTTTTAGTATTAACACAAGGGGATAGAATTCCTGCAGATGGGAGAATAATACGAGCATCAAATCTTGAGGTTAATGAAGCGTCATTAACAGGTGAAAGTGAACCAGTTAAAAAATTATATGAAGGTTATGCATTATCTGATATCGAAATCTCAATTGGAGAACGTTTTAATATGGTTTTTTATGGAACATACATCACAACAGGTAATGCAACTGCCATAGCAGTAAAAACCGGAAAAGATACTGAAATTGGAAAAATTTCTCAAGGATTAGAGGAAGCAGGCACAAGTGAAATCCCTATCCGTCAAAAAATGAATCATTTTGGTAAATGGTTAGGTCTAATTGTTTTTGGTTTTTGGCTTTTAGTTCTATTAATAAAATGGGTTGCAGAAGGTACCCCAGAAGTGGTCATTAGTTTAAATTCAGCTATGGATCTACTTCCTTTAAATATTCCTTTATTAGTAACAATAATTTTAATTACAGGAGTATTAGTTATGGCTCGTCATGGCGTTATTATAAGAAATCTTGCCTCTGTAGATAGTTTGGGACGGGTTAGTGTAGTATGCTCCGATAAAACTGGTACGCTAACTAAAAATCAAATGAGCATCCAGCATGTATGGACAAATGGTTCCAATTACAAGGTAACTGGAAGTGGTTATAGTCCTGAAGGTGATATTATCTTAATTGATGACCCAAAAAATCCTGTTTATATAAAGCATATTGATGATCATCCACAACTCAAATTATTATTAACATCAGGATTTCTAAATAACAATTCTGCGTTAGTTAAAAATGAAATTGAAATTTCAGGCAAAATTATCCCAAACTGGAATGTCATTGGATCTCCCACTGAAGGCGCGTTAATGGTTCTTTTTCAAAAAGGAATGGGCTCATACATGCTTGAAGACTTTGAGTATATTAAGGAATATCCTTTTGATTCAAAAGTTAAAAGAATGACGAAAATTTATAAGAGAGATGGAAAATATTACTCCTTCACTAAAGGTGCAAGTGAAATACTCATGCCACTATGTAAAAAAATCTTATATAAAAATACAGAAGTGGATTTAATTGATGAAATAAAAGAAAAAGTAATAAAAATTGCTGATATATACGCAGCACAAGGGTATCGCATATTAAGCATTTGTTATAAAAAATTAGATGAATTGCCTTCCGAAAGTGATAAAAATAGAGATTTATATGAATCAGAAATGATCTATATAGGATTTGTTACTATTCTTGATCCACCTCGGGAAGGAGTTCGTGAGAGTGTAATTGAATGTCATGATGCTGGTGTTGATGTTGTTATGATCACAGGAGACTCACCTACCACTGCAAGGGCTATTGCAAAACAAATAGCTATAATAAAGGAAGAAGATGAGTTAGTTGTTGAGGGTAAGGATGTGAAAGAAATCGATTCATTTTACGATTTCAATAAAATTAAGGTTTTTGCTAGAGTATCTCCAGAGCACAAAGAAGATATTATTGAACAATATCAAGATGCTAAAAAAGTGGTTGCAATGACGGGTGATGGTGTGAATGATGCTCTTGCTCTCAATATGGCAGATGCTGGTATCGCAATGGGAATACAAGGAACAGATGTGGCTAAGGAAGCATCGGATATGGTCATTAGCGATGATTCATTTAATTCAATTGTTACTGGAATTGAGCAAGGAAGGGGAATCTTCTCTCGTATACGTGCCGTGGTATTTTTCTATATTTCTATTAATGTTTTCGAGGGGCTTGTGCAATTTTTTCTAACAGTAATATTAGGATTTCCCTATTTTTTAACTGAAGCTTTCTATTATCAATGGATTTTTCTAACAATAACTCTACACCTTTTTCCTGGTTTAATTTTAACGTTTGATAAAACGCCTAAAGACGTCATGAAGCAAAAACCACGAGATGAGGAAGAAATTCTTTCAAAGAATACTGTTCTTCTTTTATTAATTTTCGGTATCTTGCTAGCTGTTTGTATGATTATAACATACTTTACAGTTATTACGGAATGTTATCCAGTTTTCTTAGAAAATTATGAATTTGGCGCTTTTAATGATGCTTACCTATATTCTTCAGTTACATCTGGTCTTACACTAGGAGTTACTCGTAGTCAAGCAAAAACCCTTACAATGCTTATGGTTACTCTTTTTTTCTGCGAATCATTCTTAGTACTTCAAATTCGTAGACCTAACAAATCTTTAATCAAAAGTATAAAAGAGGATAGCACAAAATTCATGTATCTCTTAATAGGTTTATTATTTGGAGTGTTCCTAGCCTTGATGTATATACCTGGAGCCCAAATCACATTAGCATCTTGGGGAATAAATTTTATGTTTATGTATTTGACTGGATTTGATTGGTTAGTGTGTTTCTTAATTTCTCTTATTTGCATTGGTGGTTTTGAACTGGTAAAATATTTTTCTCGTAAGAAAGGTATTTACTTTTAACTTTTTTCAATAAAAAGAAAATTTAATTCTTTTGTTAAATTTTATTCTCTATGCTTAAAGGAGAAAGAGTAAAATTAGCACCACTTAAAAGGGAGTATATTGAAAAATTCCTTGAATGGTTAAATGATCCTAAAATCACACAGTATTTAATGTTCCATCGACCTCTTACGCGTGATATGGAAGAAGAATGGTTTAATAATCTCAAAACCAAAGAAAATACAGTTATTTTTTCCATTCTATTAAATGAAAACAAAACTAAGGAAAAATTAATTGGCAACTGCGGAATTGACGATATAAATTGGAAAGATAGAGTCGGTCACTGCGGTATTTTTATAGGCGATAAAGAAAATCAAGGGAAGGAATATGGTACTGAAGCATTACGGCTATTAGTTGATTATGGTTTTAATACACTAAATCTAAACCGAATAGAACTAATTGTTTATGACTTTAATATAAGAGCTATGAAAAGTTATAAAAAAGTGGGTTTTATCGAAGAAGGACGCAAAAGGCAAGCTGCTTTTAAGAATGGTAAATATCATGATGTTATAATCATGTCTCTCTTGCGGGAAGAATGGGAATGAAGACTATATTAAGCATTTAAAAAGAAAGAAGTTATAAATTACTTTTTAAAACTTTTAATATTTAAATTAATAATATTAAATATATAAAATAGATAGTGAAAAATGATGACTAAATCAATAGTATCAGTCGTTAAGTATGAAGAACCTTTAAAATCAGTACGTAAGGTAATTGATCTGGTGGATGGTTTTAGAAATTTACCAGTTGACGGAAAGATATTTATTAAGCCTAATTTAGTTTATTGGAATAAACATTGTGATTTCCCAAAATGGGGCATGCTTACCACTTCAGTAGTAGTAGAAGAAGTTATAAAGTATCTAAAAGAACAAGGGGCAAATGATATTGCAATTGGAGATGGAATAATTGGAGATGACACTAAAGATACAGAAACATCTAAGGATGCTTTTGAAAAGCTTGGATATAACCTATTAAAAGAGAGATATGGAATTAAAACATATGATATTCTTGAACGTCCTTACGAAAAAGTTGAATTAGCCGAAGGAGTTTCTGCTAAAATGAATTCAGACATGCTTCACGCGGACTTTTTAATAGATATTCCTGTACTTAAAACTCATGCTCAATGTGTTGTAAGTTTAGGAATAAAAAATTTAAAAGGTTTAATAAATATAGCATCACGAAAGAAATTTCATGGTGATGATCCTAAATTTAATCTCCACTATAACGTTGCCCAACTCGCTAATTTAGCACCTCCTAGTCTAACTATTATTGATGGCATTTATACTCTTGAAAGAGGTCCAACTTTTGACGGTAAGGCTCATAGAAGCGACATTTTAGTGGCATCAACTGATATACTCTCTGCTGATTTTGTAGGATCAAAATTATTAGGAATAAATCCTAAAGAAGTTCCACATTTAGTTCAAGCAGCTCAGGACAGAAATCGTCCTGTAGATTTATCTGACATAGAAATAAAAGGAGAAGATATAGAAAGTCTAGCAAAACCCCACGCTTGGGAATTTATTTATGAAGATAACAATACAGTTCCATTTTCCTATGCAAAAGCAGGTATTGGTGGTATTAGTTACCGTAAGTATGATGAGACTATTTGTACATTCTGTAGCTTCTATAGTGGCGTGATGTTGGTTGCAATTAAGGAAGCATGGAAAGGAAAAGATTTTGATAATATAGAAGTGCTTACTGGAAAAGTTATGGAACCAACACCAGGAATGAATAAAACAATCTTATTAGGACAATGCCAATGTAACAAAAAC
>JBATUM010000049.1:0-3098 GCA_049671145.1 Promethearchaeia archaeon | reverse complement strand
AATTAATGTTAATAAAAAATGTCCTGAATGTGAAGGTAATATCATTATTACAAGTCATGAAATGATTTGTCAAGATTGTGGTTTAATAATTGATCAGATTTATAAAGAATCATCCTATCTTTTTGATAAATTTTTAAACCAAAATAACCTGAATAAACAATATGTTGCTTTAGGAGATAGGACGGATTTTGTCGGAGGTTTAGGCACATTTATCGATTATGAGAATTCAAAATATTTGAAAGATAATTCAGGAAAGTTATTATCGCCAAACGAACAAAAATTATACAGAAGATTAAAAAAAAATTATTCTCAATTTTTAAGGATTAAAAACCATGAAACGGAATATAGAGTTTTTAATATCCTAAATAAAATAACTACGTATCTTAATTTAAATAAAAATATACGGAATAATGCTGCTTATTATTACAAAAAGATAGTAAAGAACGAGAAAAAAGTAATTAATAATATATCATTAATTGCATTTTGTATTTTTTACGCTGCCCGTAAAGAATTACATAATGCTCCAATTAATATTAATGAAATTTCACAGGCATTTCAAAATTTTGGTCACCGTGTAAACCCTAGACTTATTTTAAGAGATGGAATAAGATATAAAATACATTTAAACAAAAAAATTACTCCACACAAAAGTGAGGATTATTTAATACGCTTAGTAGATCAAGTTGTAAATCACTATGAATTAGAAGTTAGATTGAAGAAGAAGTCTTGTTTGTGGAAAAAAAATGAGTATAAAATAGAATTAATTAATAAATGTCAAAAGATTTTAAAACAATTAAATTCATGGGATCGTGGAGGTAGGAATCCATTTATATTAACAGGAGCAATAATTTATCTAGCGGATAAATTACTCGCAGGTACAAATAATCATAAATCAATATTAACACAGAAATTAATTTCCGAAGCCACGCGTATTGCTGAATATTCAATTCGAGATCATTATGTTAATCTTTTAAAACCGATATTTCTAGAGCAATAAGCATTTAGGTTTTAGTATACTTAATAGATCCCTTAAATTCCTAATACTAACTATTTCATATTTAAATTATGTTAAATTTTTTTTATCGATATTTTATTAAGTTTGATTAATTATTAGATTTATTATTATTAAAAAAGTCAGTTAATTAAGATAGCTTCTGTAGTGTAGTCCGGTCAAACTTTTTTTCCAGTTAGAAATAAGGATAATGCATGTGAGGCTCTCACCCTCGCGACCCGGGTTCAAATCCCGGCAGAAGCATTATTAAGATTAAAAAATACAAATTATTTATCCTCATATTTGATTTTTTTTATTAAAATTAGGATTTCTAATAGTTTCAAGAGTATATCTGAATATTTCTTTATTATATCAATTTGATGTTCAGATTTTAATTTATTATTTATAGCCTCAATTTTTTCGATTATAATCTTTCTTAATGAGAATAGAATACTCGATTTTACAGCAATTTTTGAGCCATTTTTTCCATTTACATTATCAGTATAATTAGCTGAGTGCTCACTATTAAGATTATCTTTAGCAATAATAACTTCTCTATTACATATTGGACAAAATTTTTGTCCCTTTTTATCTTGAAAAATTGGATTTTTACAAATAGGACAAGATATATTTAACATTGTATATCCTGCCCTTAAAAGATCTGCCATAATTTTAGCATCTTCTCTGATAATAATCACGTAAAAATTGGGTTTATTGTTATGTGAAAAATTATTAAATAGAATATTTATATTAATTGATTTACTCTCTATTTTTAATTTTTAAAAGACTGACTATATATCCAGATATTCTATTTCTTAAATGCTTCGAATCAATTTCAAGATATTTATCAAGTAGCTTTTTATTTTTTTCAAAATCTGTAGTAAATACATCCGGATATTTATATATTAATTCTTTTGAAACATTTTTTATTAAAAAAGTTCTAACTTTTCCCATCTTTATTTCAAAAATTTCTTTAACTCCTTTTTAAAAATAAATATAATATAACATAAATTTTTTTGGAATTCGCTGAGTTTTAATATTTTTATTCTTAAAAAAATTGTGAATAAAAGAAAAAAAATAATAATTTTGATATATATTGCTATATCCACTCTAGCTTTAACTAATAATCTTAAAGCTTATTATTATGATCTTATGTTTCTTGAAACTGATAAAGATAAATATTATTTTGATGAATTTATAGAAATCAATGCTTCATGGGAATTGTATTATGATATTAATCAAGAAATTTCCTATATTCATATTCAAATTTGCGACGATTCCGACGCTATCCTATGGAATTCATCTAAATACTATGATATGGGAATAAATGAAAAGAACTGGACAATTGAAATCCAGAATTTAGATTATTCTTTCACGAATTATTCAAATACATTATTTGTAAACGCTTATAACTACTTTAAGGATCTTAACTTAGGCAATCAACAACTTACTCTTTTAAAATCAGTAGCAGTTAACATTTATAAAAGAAATGTGTCTTGTGAAATTATTGGGTTTAAAAACTGCATAAAATATGGTGAAAATTTAGCATTTACAGCAAAATTTTTTTGTGTAGAAAATAATTCTGGTTTATCAAATCAATCAGTAGAATTTAAGATCATATCTAAAGAGAATTTAATTTACAGAGAATATTATGTTACAAACAAATCAGGTATAATTATGCTATACATTTCATCTATCGATCAACTAGAATTAGGTGAAAACTCTTTAATCTTTAACATCTCTAACAATAAATTTTTTAAAGAGTCTCATTTTAAGTATAAACTTAATGTAGAGAGATTTCCAATATTTAACCAAATTATAAGATTTAGAAGTAATATAACCACTGGGGAGGATATCATATTCGAAATCTTATTTTATTATCTTAATGGTACAATTCATCCCTTAATAAATAAAACAATTAGCTTAGAAATTTATAGTAACGATATTTTAAAATTTGAAAAAAAATTTGGAACGAATAATTCTGGTTTATTGAAAGTAAATATATCTTATAATTCTATTGAAATTACAGAGAACCAAGATGAATTTTTAATCAATTTATACTTTAACGGTTCAAAATTCCTCCAAAACTTTACATTCTCTCTAAATG
>JBATUM010000048.1:0-6788 GCA_049671145.1 Promethearchaeia archaeon | reverse complement strand
GGGTTAAATCATGAAGATTGGCGTTATGCTAACTTAAGAGTTGAAAAAGGTAAGTTCTTTTGGTTGGTCAATTTAATAGGAATCCAATTAATGCCTACAATCCTCGTATTTTTGGGTTGCCTATCATTGTATCCTGCTATTTCAATAAGAAATAATTCTTTGAATTATATTGATATTATTGCATTTTCTATAACTTTATTCGCAATAATTATTGAAACTGCTGCTGACCAACAATTATATAATTTTATGAAAAATAGAGAAGATCCTACTAAAAACATTAATAAAGGGTTATGGAAATACTCAAGACATCCAAATTATTTTGGAGAAATCTTATTTTGGTGGGGTTTATACTTATTCGCATTAGCGACAAAAATCTCTTTTTGGTGGATGATCATTGGGCCCATCTCTATTACAATTTTATTCTACATATTGAGTATCCCCTTAATAGAAAAAAGAAATTTAAGTAGAAAACCTGATTATTTACAATACAAAAAGACTGTTTCAAAACTAATACCTTGGTTTCCTAAACAAAGTAAATAATACAGAAGGGCTAGTTCCTTTCTTTTTTCTTTTTGTATTCCTTATAATATTCCGACTTCCTTATGAAAATCTTTCTTAAAAACCACCTCAAAAGCGGTGTTAGATATCTCTTAAAACCTATCCATTTTTTTACCTCTTTATAAAAATCTTGTAATGTTAAATTCCTAAAATTGAATAATTCTTGGACTCCATCATCAAAATAAAAGCCACAATGGTATCCTTCTATAGAAAAGGCTTCTTTTGGCATAAAACCTCTTCCCAAGCCCATAATTTCATAAAGATCGTCTAAATGATCCCCATATCTAATTCTACAAGTTTCACCGCCTCCAAGATTAAAGATTTTACCCCAGATATCTTCTCTTTCTATCGCATTTGCTAAGGCTTTACCAATATCACTAGTTAAAATCATTTCTATACTTGTATTTAATGGCATTCGAAACATTACAGGATGGAATTTAAGAACTGCTGGTGAAGCACAATAAGCTAATCTAAAAATACAATAATCTAAGCCTGAATTCCTAATTAGTTTTTCTGCTTCAATTTTTGATTCTGCATAGAAATCACCTTTGGCAGGTCTAATCGGATCTGTTAGTTTAATTATTGGGTTTTTGACTCTATTTCCATAAACAGCTACAGAAGAGGTGTATATAATTTTTGGTTTAACTTGCAGTTTTAACATAGAATTGATTATATTTTGTGTACCATCCACGTTAACCGCTTGAGTAACTCCTGGATTGCTCTCCTCAGAAACGGGAATAACTCCTGCGATATGTAAAATTATATCTTGGTTAGCAACAGCTTTTTCTACTTCATTATAATTCCTTAAATCTCCCCAAACGATATTTAATTCCTCTCTATATTTTTTAAACAGTTTTTTATTTTTTTTCGAGCCTCTGAGAAAAAGAGTAATATTGTATTTATGTTTCCTTAAATAAAATTCATGAAAAACTTTTATACCAACACTCCCCGAAGCTCCAGTAATTAAAATGTTTTTCTTTGACATCATAGCCTAATAACTTCTAAAATATCTTTTAGACGAAAATTTTGAATTAGTTCGTAAAAATTTTTAGTAAAATTTCAAAAGAAATTTGTTTATGCTCCAAATTTCTTCTCAAAAATATCTATTAAAAACTCTTCCAATTTTGGAGCAGGTATGTCAAGTAATGTGATTTCAAGGTGTCTTCCTCGCTCTGCTTCCTCAATTCTAACAGTTTTAGATGAGATCACGCTCATATCGTTCAATTGTCTAACATATTTCCTAAAACTCATCTTGACATGAGCTTCAACTGAATATGTTTCACATATTGTTTGATATTCCTCATAAGCATCATCAACAATAGTAAAAGGGTCATCTGTATTCATTAAAGATCGTGTAATTCCATATAATGCTAAAAGTTCCTGTTCATTTAATTGATCTACAATTTCACCTCTAAAAGTAGGATAAACATCATTTGATGCCTCCCTAATAGCATCAGGAGTTATTCTGTTTAATCCTTCTTTATCAGAGTGTAAACCACTTTTTCGTAAAATTTCAATTCCATGACGCATATTCTTATGTTCTGTTACGATTTGACTTACCATATTTAAAATGTCATCATTAATTACATTTTCTTTAAACGCTAGTTCACTTCTATAAAGTAATATTTGTTTAGATTCATCATAGTTATAGGGCTTGAATTTGATTTTATCGTTTATGCGACTTAATATTCTTTCTGTCTCAACTTTCATCCAATCTCTAATACGGGAAATTAATAATATCGAAAGTTTCGCATTCTGGTGTCCAAAAGTTTCTGCTATATCTAAAAAAGCCAGAATCTCATCTGATTTCAAATAATGTATCTCATCAATGATTAACAGCATGTATCCTTTTTCTCTGACTAATTTTGTCAAGATTAGCTTTAATGCTTCATCGTCTGAGAAACCTCTGCCGCTGCCATGCGTGTATTTAGCCAAAAGCTCTCTAATTATTTTACTTTTCGATCTAAAATTAATACAGTTATAATACTCTACAAAAATTTTTACATCTTTTTCTATAGCTATATTTCTAAAATTTTTACCGAAATATCTGGCAGTAACTGTTTTACCCACTCCAGGTTTTCCTAAAATTAAGCAATTGACAGATGGTTGTTCTTCCTCATCTAAAATTCTTCTAAAATTAAAGATGAGATCTTTTATTGCTTGGTCACGACAATATAATTTTTCTGGAACAAAAGCTAAATCAAGGGAGCCGAATCGTCGAAAGACAGATTTTTTCCCAAATTGTTTTCTAAACTCATCCTCGTCCATGATAATCTACTGTATTGTAATTTTAAATATGATCTATAAGTAAATATAGTACAATTTAAGTTTAAACTTTCTTCTACTTAAGAATTTGTATTAAAAGTTATTAGATTAATAAAATAAGCTTGTTTTAAATTTTTTTAGTTTCAAATTAATTTCAAAATTTATTTGAATTATTTAGAGGGTGCATTAATGAATAAGATTGCTTTAATTTAGTAATATCATTTTTAGCATATATTCGAGTTGTATTTGGAGAACTGTGACCTAAAATATCTTGCAATTCACTAATATCCATTCCAGAACGTCGTAGATGGGTTGCTCCTGTATGTCTAAATACATGAGGCGTAATAATTTTTGAATCTGGAAATCCACATTTTTCCTTTATAATCTTAATATCTGCTTGTACAACACGGGGACTTAATTTTTGACCCCATGTATTGACTAATAAGTAATCCTCAGAATTATAAGAAATTCGATTTCTAAGATGCTCATTAAAAATTTCTAAAGTTGTTTTATCAATAGGGACAATTCTTTCTTTATTTCCTTTACCATGCAATCTCAAATGACCTTTTTCAAAATCAATATCTTTAACCTGTATATTACAAAGTTCACTGACTCTCGCCATCGTTGAGTAGAGTAATCTTACAATCAAGTAGTACCTCTGACTTTTTTTTGAGCTAAACAATTTTCTGTCTTTTAGTTTGTTAAAAATAACCTCAACATCTGAAACTTTAAGAAATTTTGGCAAACTTTCTTCAATTTTTATTTTTGGCGACCTAATGGTACTCATAGGATTCTTTTCAAGAAATTCATTTAGAGTTAAAAATTTAAAATATGAGCGTAAAGAGGCTATTTTTCTTCCAATTCCTTTCTTCGAATACCCCATATCCTTTATATTTTTTAAAAATAATCTTATTCTTTGGCGTAATACTAGTGAATTGATTTCAATATCTCCAACTAAATTAATAAATTTATCAAGGTCATATCTATACGCTTTAATTGTAGATGGAGCACATCCTTCTTCCACTTCTTTTGAAATTAAAAAATCACTAATGAGGTCAGAAAATTTGTAATTTACCATAATAACTACAATATGATCGGGATATTACATAATATGAAGTAATATCAAGATGATATTGTGTTCTAGTAAAGCAATGTATTTTTAAATCTCACTCATCGATTATTCGCAGTCAATAGCTTCAGTTTTATGTAACTATGATGAAATATTTGCTGAAGCTGTAGGTGAATGGATTTCTTTTACGAGACCAAAAATTATCGCAGAGGGGGATGATTTTTGTGAATTCTGCTACGAATTAAAATGTAAAAACAATAATAATTTATGACTTAATTCTAAAGTCTCTTTTTAGCTTTCTAAAATCTAATAGTATAGTATTATTTATTCTTTTTGTAATTGGCGTAAATATTTAGCAGCATTAATTCCTGCCCGAGCCCCTTCTGCCGCTGCGAAAACCACCTGATATAATCCTCCAGTGACATCACCAGCAGCAAATACTCCTTTAATGCTAGTTTGTTGATTTTCATCGACTTTTACGTTTTTATTTTCATCTAATTCAATTCCAGCTTTCTTAAAAATAGAATTAGAAGGGACATGTGATAATACAAATAAACAATCTAATTCAAATTTTTGGATATCTTCCTCATCAAGGTCTTCTTTCTTGCTTGGCTTACAAACTATTTTTTGGATTATACCCTCCGAGTCAGAAATAGCTTCAATAATTTCAGTATTATCAATGATCTCTATTCCTTTTTCTTTTACTTCCTGAACTTTAGTAGGTAGCTCATTAATATTTACATTTGTTACTATATGAACTTTACATCCCATTTGATCTAACGCTAACGCATCCTCAAGCATTTCCTCATCAGCACCATATAAGTAAACACTCTTCTCTCTGTATAAGGGTCCATCACACAATGCACAATAAGAAACACCGAATCCAATCAAAGAACTCTCTCCTTTGATAATTTCCTTTCGTTTACCTGCTCCAGTGGCAATTATTACTACATCTGAAGTGATATTAGCCGTTCTAGTCGAAATCATATTGGTTCCCATTCCAATTATCAGGGAAATAACATCTCCTTCCACAATTCTTATATTGTCAAAGCTTTCAGCATGAGCTCTAAATTTTTTCAATAAACTCATTCCTTCAATGTGAGGTTCTCCTAACCAATTTTGGATTTCTTTTGTCTTAGCTAATGCTGAGAGCTCTTTACCATCTAAAATAATTATATTTCTGTTTGCCCTACCACAATATATCCCAGCACATAATCCAGCTGGACCCGCTCCGATTATTAATACTTCACAATTATATTCTTCCATCAGAACCAACCTTACATCTGTCTTATATAAATAAAGATTTATTGGCTTTCTTAAATTTTTTTACCTTTTTATTTAAAAAGATTTATCAAATAAAATTAAAAAGTTTTCTCATTCAGCTTAGTTTGAATTGATTAATCTGTTATTACAGCAGATTTTTATACAAAAGTAATAAATCGTATATTAAAGAAATCTAAAAAAAATCTTATTACAAGAAAAAGTATGCAATAGTGAGTATAATGAAAAGTAAAAAAATTCTAACTATTATTTTGATTATAGGAATTGCGTTAATAATTATTGGACCAATATTAGGATTAACATTAGATGAAGTAACTCTAGCTGATCAAAAACCTGCAACTATTACAGAAACAAGTGACACTGAAATTCAAAGCGCTTACGCATGTGAGTTTACAATTGATAGAAATCAAAAGGCAATTATAGTCCTTGGAGTTTATTATTCAGATATTACAGCAAATCTAAAGATTTTGACTAAATATGAATACGATGTGGAATATGCGGCCAACTCTAATCCAAATGGACTTACTGGTGAATACTTCATTACCACAACATTTAGATTAGGACAATTTCCTTCGGTATCCAGAGAAAATGTAATAGCTATTTCGAATCAAGGAGAAACGTATTTAGAGTTTACAGGTAGCGCTACTGCAACACCATACTTTATTTCGATACCCGGAACCTATGTAGTGATTGTTTATGGTGATCATACCGGGCCTGAAACGGATGTGTATTTTAATCTTTCAGTTAAAGTTGATGGACCAGGAGATTTTCTTAGTAGACTATTTATTACCATTGGGATAATTATTCTTGTTTGCTATGTCTTATTTTTAGCTTATAAATATCTTAATAAAATAAGAAGGGAGAGATAAAAATGTCAGAAAAAAGAAGTTTAGCTGATAGTATTCCGTTACTAGATAAGAGAAAAGCTGTAAAATTTATAATTTATGGTTTGTTAGTAGCAATCTTGTTTGGTTTAATGATGATGATCAGTAGATCAATAGCACAAAATGCTAGTCAATGGCTTAACTTAGCAAACTTTGAAAATGAAATGAATTATTCGAATGGTGTATACGGATATGCTGAATATCTTCAAAGAGGACAACAAATTTTGCAGACATATTATTGGATGACGTTTCAAGATGCTATATTTATGAACATAGCTAGAGTCGGTGTTAATATTGCATTAGTTTTCATACTTATAGGTTTTTTAAGTTTAGGGGTTGCTGAAAACATTGATGAAAGAACCAGACGAATTTATTTAATTATTGCAGGTTTAATCTTATTTGTTATAATGTTTACTACCTTTTTCGCGTCGATAAGTATAAGTGTGTCATAATTCAACATTAAATTCTTTTTTTTTTCTATTATAAATTCGTGAAACATAAATTTCACGGGTATACAATAATATCTGAATTATATTGTGATATTAAAATTATGTTATTTCTCTTTTATTCAAAGAGTGAAGTGATAAGGTGTTATATTATTGAATGAATATATTTGGGAGAGTATGAAACCAGCAATTGAAGGAATATGTTACAAAATTCAATATTGTTTAGAGCAGTTACCAGATGATTTCAATGAATCAAAAAAGTACGTTATAGAAGGATATGCTAAA
>JBATUM010000047.1:0-6204 GCA_049671145.1 Promethearchaeia archaeon | reverse complement strand
ATGTAATATATGCTTTTTTTTCTTTAAATTCCATTGATGATTTAGGCTTGATTTTCTTTAATAATTGCTCGGTTTTATTAATTGTCTTTAGTGCTTCATTTCGTTTATCACTCTTATTTAAAATAGTAATCTTAGTAAGGAGGGCATCAATTATTTGAAATTTATTTTTTAATTGTTGACTTTCTTTATAAGCTAATTCAGCAAAATTAAGAGCCTTATTCATAAATCCAAGTTCAAAAAGGAGGGTACTCTTAAGAAGATGGATTTCGAACTGATCCTGAACTGTAAGACTTTTTTTATCCCCAATTATATTTATAAGTTTTAGAGCTTCTGTGAATTTAAACTCACTTTTAAGCTGCTTTACCTGAGATAATTCTTTCTTATGGCTATTTAACATGAATTTGCACCCTCAGTAATCCTTTATCGAATTCTTAATTTTGCTTTTATTTTTGCTTTAATAATTTTTTTAATTCAAATAAAGCGGCTAACGGTAAAGATATGTCAAAATAAACAAAAGCCTCTTCAGTATTTAAATCTTCCTCCATAGCTAATTTATGCAATTTCAATACATATTCCGTTCGTAAATCTATAAGTTTTCTAGACCGTTTCTTATCAAAATAGAGAAGAACTGGTTCATCTATATATGACAAGTATTCATCATAGGTACTTTTTGCTTTATTAATATCACCTAATTGGCTTTCAAGAAGATCTAATAATGGATCTAAATAACCTAATAACTTTTTTATATTAAAACTCATTTTTCGGTAATTTATAATCTCTTTTTTGTAAAATTGCTGAAGTTTCTGAGGATCTTCTGAAATAGATATCTCATCTAATTCTAACAGCGGCTCTTTAAATTTAGGATTAATTCGATATATCTTTGGCGGAATTCTTCCTTTCACAACTTTTTTTCCTGTTCTTGATATGAGAAGTCCGTCTTTTTCCATTAGCTTTAGATGTCTGGCAACAGTTGTTTTACTTTGTTCAACATAGTGAGTAATTTGAGTAACATTCAATTCGTTATGGAGTTCAAGGAGAGCCCAAATTTCGAATCGTAACTTATGCTTAGCTATTAATTGATCCCATTCTTCTTCAAGATTACCATTCTTTTTTGCATTCAATTGACTTTTCTTATCCCTTTCAAAATTGAAAGCTGATTTATTACTTAAGTCTTAATAATTCCCTAGAATATCACAAATTTAATTTTAATAAATAAGATTCGATTTAATAATGTTAAAACGTTAATTAATTTTAATTCTATATAATATATATGCTTCTAAAATATAAAAGTTTGATCAAAATATTTAAATATGAAACGTTCTATTTTATTCAATAATGGCACGATGTTAATATCAAGTTATAAAACTTGCAATAAGAGAGAATTAGAGGGTGCGAAATCTATATTTAGTGCCAGAAAAATAAAAATTTAAAAACAAAATTTAGAGTTGAAAAAAATGAAAAGATCGAATGTTAAAAGATTGGTATTAGTGGTAATAGTAATAACTGTCATTTTCAGTTTCATCCCTGTAGCTGCGGCATATGGAAGAAAAGGAAAAATGAAGATTAGACCGATTGAGGATTGGTTAGCTGCTGTTGAACCAGGCCGACATTCACTAGGAGGAATGCCGTATTGGGATGAAGGTCCCCTAGCTATATGGGCTTTACTTGATGATCCATCAATTTCCCATTGGGACTCCGCAATGAACTATGATCCTAAAGGCTTTGTTCATGAAAGAGAACTTAAGGATAATATGCTGCTAATTAGTGTCAATATGCGTATAAAGGGCGTTCCATTCTATATTTTAACCCTTGGTTCAATTCCTACCGCTACACGAATATTTTCTGGAGTTATGGATTTTATATATCAGTTAAAACTTACTATTGACTTAGATACACTTGAACCTGAAGACTATGATGAGGATGGAAACATTATTTATCACTCATGGGATTATTATGTTTGGAATCTTACCCCAAGCGCCTTTGTATCAGTTTTCTTGTGTGGCCATGGATCAGGCACATTTTTAAATTCATATGACGGTTGGGAAGAGGGAGACTCAGCAAAAATGAATACAATTAACTATGTCGTTAAAGTGGGTGAAGACTATACAGGGCCTAATCCCTATTATAATTTCCTTGGTTTGCTTGAGATAACATTACTAGATAACTTACACTTCCATTAGATGCAGAAAATCATTAGAAATCCAATTAAAGGAGAAAGGTTGAAATATTTAATCAAATCTATAGAAATGGAGAAAAGGGTTCAGAAAAATGGCTTCTCGATAAACCACACCTAAACCATAATCCTTCCTTTCTATATATCTTTTTTTTATTTTTACAATTTCCTTCTTCATAGTTCTTTTTTGGGGTTATCCACGATAATTTTATAAAATAAGCGGTAAGTATCAATTACAATGAAAATAATTTAAAATAAATATTTAGGAGTATGAAAAATTTATATGGTTGAGGTAAAACAAGAACTTTTAGCTCCATGTGGATTGTACTGTGGTGTTTGTTCAATTTATATCGCACATAGAGATAATAATATGAAATTTAAACAAGTATTATTTCCTGTTTATAAGACTTTCGCAAAGACAGTAGATGAGATTGCTTGTACAGGATGTTTATCAGATGGAATTGTTTTTCCATTATGTAAAGCATGTCCTATTAAAAAATGTTGTAACGAAAAGAATATTGATGGATGCCATCAATGCGATGACTTTCCATGTAAATTTATCAATAATTTTCCAGTCCCTGTTGCCAAGAAGGTAATGATGCGTACAATACCATTTTGGAGAGAACATGGCACAGAAAAATTTGTAGAGGAGGAAGAGAAAAGATATCATTGTCCAAATTGTGGAAATCCAATATTTAGAGGAGCGAAACGTTGTAATAAATGTAAAACTGAAGTTGACGTTGATTAAAAATATATATTAAAAAAATAGAAAATTTTTATCTATTATTATTTAAACTACTTTTTAAGAGCATTTTAAAACATGTATCGTCCAAATCATTATACATTTTTAATTCATCTTCTAGGAAATCTCTTAAAGCGGCTCTAATTGCTTCACTTCTTGAGGGATATAAGCCCAAATCATTTAAAATTTTAATTGCCGCTAAATACTTTTCAGGTAGATTTATAGTGATTATCTTCATTTTTGTCAACCCTTAATACGTTAAAAATAGAAATTTTATAATGTATTGGTTTAATTAATAAATATATCTTTTCGGATTATATATAAATCAGTTCTATTAATCCTTTAATGGTGTTAATGGCTTAATTTATAACGAATATTTTACATTACAGTTAATACAAAAAATTCTAAAAATCTTTTAATCTAATAGATCTTATTAAATGATTTTATATGCGAAACTAAAGAGTATGCTGATTTATATAATTCTGAATGACTAACATCTTTAATATCTTTTAGATATTTAAGAGTATAATCTTCCTCACGCTTGATATATGTAACATTTCTTGTTTTTTGATCATAATCTAAGTAAACATCGATTTTTAAAACGTTTTCATTCAATCTTCCTGGTAATTGAGGCATCATATTAAAAGTAAAGATTAAATCAGGATCAGAGTTATTTTTTCCATCAATAACAAAAACAACGTTGGGTTGTAAATAAGAGATAAATGATTCCATGGAATGGAATAGATCATCAACTTTTATTGTCAATTTGGAATTATCTAATGCACTACAATCACTAATTAAAGGAAAGGAGAATTTTTCTTTCCCCCTAAATGCTAGAGCAATTTCATTGGGATTTAAATGCTTTTTAAACGTTTCATGGTCTTTTTCTAAGAGATATTTATCAGATATAGGATCACTTTTACAGTATATTATCATTACACCAGCAGATAGTAGATTTATCTTTTGAAAGTAGATCTTATATTCTGGACTATAAGGCAGATTTATTATTTCTTTACTTCCTCCTAGACCAAGTTGAGCCATTATATCCATTGGCACTTGACTTGTGAGTGTAAATAAAAGATAGGATCTAAAATCCTCCAATTCAATAAAGTTAGTGAAATCTTTAAAATATTGATTAACAACATCAATTTTTTCTTTAAAGTTCTGAGACATTTTACTATATTAAAAACTAATTATTTAATTAAATCACTGAAAGAATGATATTAATTAAATTTATTCCAAATAATTAGAAAGAAATTTCTTAAGAGATTTTTTTACATCTTGAGTAATATGGTGCTCAATCTCGTGCGTTACATTCTCAATTACTTGATTATCTTCAATTTTTAATACGTTCTTGAAGAATGCTCTTAATAGTTCATGGATTTCATCTAATTGTACCGCAATGTTTTTTCCTTCTTCAGTGAGTCGTATAGCTTTTCTCGGTTCCCATTTAATGTAACCTTTGCTTTTTAATTTATCAAGCATACCTGAGACTGAGGCAGGTTCAACATCGAGAGCCTCAGCTATTTCTTTATTCGAGACCCAACCCCCTCTTTTTTTCTTAGAAATTTCATAAATAACATCTATATATCTTTGATAACTTTCTCTAACATCCAAAATATTTAAAAGATCTTTATCACTACTGTTTGTCATCTTATTAGATGAACTTAAAATTTTTGTAATGTATAATATCAATAATTATTCATTACTCTTTTTAATTTTGTTATAAAAAGAAATAAAAACTCATTAACTAGATGATAATAATGAAAAAAAAATTCGCTGGTACTCTATTTCTTATAGTTGGAAATTCTGGTTCTGGAAAAGACTCAATAATACAAGGAGCTGTCAAAAAGTATCCTAATGATCTAAATAAATTATATGTTCCAAAAAGGTATATCACACGACCTCCATCCAAAACGGAAGAAAACATCTCAGTTTCGCCTGGAGAATTCAAAATGATGTCTAAAGAAGGAAAATTTGCTCTTAAATGGCACATTTATGGATTAGACTACGGAATACCTATTGAAATTGATGAAAGGCTTAAAAACGGCCATCCTGTAGCTGTAAATGTAAGTAGAACTATAACTCCAGAAGCAAGAAAAAGGTATGAAAATATTAAAGTCATTTTTATCGAAGTCCCGTTTGATATTACCTTAAAACGCCTTAAAGAACGGTCTAGAGAGATAGGAAGAAAGTTGGAAGAAAGAATAGAAAGAGCAAGGAATAATCAACAATTTCCAGAGGCAGATTTTATCGTTAATAATTCTGGTCTTCTTGATGATGCTATTGATCAATTTTTAAATTATGTGATAAAATGTGTTAAAGAAGTTAAAAGTAGAATGGAATAAAATAAAGAAAATAAAATAAAATTTTTTTATTAACAAGAATTATATTTTTATATTTAGATATTAGATTCTAAATGATGGCTCGGTTCGTATAGTGGTTAGTATTGGGGACGAATCTTGAAAAATATTCAAGAATCCCTACTGTGAATCCTTAGAGATTGAGGGAATTTCTCTCCTTTCGGGGAAACGGGGGTTCGATTCCCCCACCGAGCCCTCCTTAATCTATTATTTCTATTTTTTGTATTAATTTCGAGTCGAATTTCATGAAATATAAATAGAAGATTAAAATCTATGGAACTATTTTCTTATTTAACTAATAACATTTTCACTTGTAATTATGGGGATATTAGATCCAGAAAAACTTAGAGACATTCCAGGATGGGAAAAAAATGCACCCATTCATATTTGTATGGATGCTGATTATCGAGGATTGACATTTTGTTGTAAACCAGGGCACTCACTAACATTTGGTTTTAAATGCAGAAGAGATCAAATTCTTGATGAGATCGGAATAACTCCACAGGAATTTATTAAGATTAAAGAGGAATTTTCAAAAGAAAATCAATGGGACTCAGATTTAGTTTGTTTTGGATCACTTTCTTATTGTTGTATGCGGAGAGGAGGGTGTCCAAGGAGAGATCCTGCTCTAGAGTTAAGATATCCTAATAAAACAAAAGAAGAAAGAATGAGAATATACTTTCAAAAGAAGAAAGAGTTAGCTAAGAGAATTTTGGAAGCCATAAATGATTTAAAGGGGAGAGAGAAAGTTAAACCATATTTAAAACTTTTATAAACCTCATTTTAATTAAGATAAAATGATAGTTTCAATAACTCATGAACATGATTTAGATGGGTTAGGAGCACAAGCAATTCTAAAAAGACATTTTGATTTCTTTTATAATGGAAAAAAGCAAGAATTCAAACAATATTTCAGTCATTATTTG
>JBATUM010000046.1:0-8598 GCA_049671145.1 Promethearchaeia archaeon | reverse complement strand
TTCTTATAGTGAATAAAAACAGAATTTTCACTAAAAGATCTCTATTATTAGAAATTGAGAATAGTTCCTTGAGAGAAATTAACCCAATTGACAATCCAAAGATAATATTAAAGAAAAAAATTGAATCACTTGATTCAATTAGAAATTCTTTTTTAGAAAAATTTGGAATTAATCCAATTATAGTTAAAATAGACAAAAACCTTATCCAAATGATATTATCTGTCTTAATCTTCAAGTTTTATAAAATTAAACCGCTTACTTTTCTAAAAGTCCTTAAAATGATTAAAAAAGAAGAATACTTTCAAATTTATCCAAGATTACCTTCTTATCAATTAATCAGGAAAAAAGGTTCTATTTCACTTTTAAAACTTTGTTTATCGATGATTATTGACAAACATGAATTTTAAAAATTGTTAATATAGATTAAAAGATTAGATTATTCTAAAAAACCTTTTACTTTTAGTAATTCAGCAATTAATATTGCTCCACCAGCCGCTCCCCGTATTGTATTATGACTTAATCCTATAAATTTGAAATGAAATACACTTTCTTTTCTCAATCTTCCAATAGTTATAGCCATCCCTTTATCATTATCTCTATCTTTTTTTGGTTGAGGTCTATTATTATTTTCTAAATAAATTATTGGCTGCTTAGGTGCAAATGGCAAATCTAACTCTTGAGGAATAGATCTAAATTCTCTCCAAATTCTTATAATTTCTTCTTGAGTAGGAATTTTATTTTTAAACTGAATACTCACACATGCAGTATGACCATCACTAACTGGAACTCTCGTACAGGTAGCACTAATTTGGATTGATTTATCATTTATTATTCCATTTTCACCTAATGTTCCCAATACTTTTGCGGGTTCTTTCTCAGATTTTTCTTCCTCTCCATTAATGAATGGTACGATATTATCTACTATATCTAGAGAAGCAACTCCAGGATATCCTGCTCCGGAAACTGCTTGAAGCGTTGTAACTATAATTTTATCGATTTTATACCCAGATTGTTCTAATGCATAAATTGGAGTTACATAGCTTTGAATTGAACAATTTGGTTTTACTACAACAAAACCACTAGAAAATCCTCGATTATTTTGTTGAATAGGAATGACTTTTACATGTTTATGATTTACTTCAGGTATTATCATCGGAACATCTAAAGTCCATCTATTAGCAGAACTATTACTCACAATTGGAAATCCTTCTTTAGCATACTTAAATTCAATCTCACGCGTATCTTCTTTTTTGGGTAGATCCATCGCAGAAAATACAAAACTAATTTCTGAATCAAGATTATCGAAATCTTGTACGTCCCTTACTATTAGATCTTTCAAATTACTTGGAATCTCCATAGGCATCTGCCATTTATGGTTTGTCGCTTGCTCATACGTTTTTCCAGCAGACCTTGGTGATGCAGCAACATCTACTACTTCAAACCAAGGATGATTCTCTAATAATCTAATATAATTTTGCCCTACCATCCCAGTAGCTCCCAATATTCCAACTTTTAATTTTCCCAAGCGTTTAATCACTCCCTCTGTTATTTTTAATTTAAAATTTAAAATGAGTGTACATTGAATAATTTTATTAAAATATTAAGTGTTAGATTTATTATAGACATTACATAAAAAACTAACTTTTGTGAGATAAATGCAGAACATCAATGATGATTTATTAAAGCAAGCAGAAGAATTAGAAAAACAATCTAAAAATGAAATTAAAAATAAGAATTACAATGCTGCAATTTCTTCATTATTAAATGCTAAAGATATTTATACGCGCTTGGGTCTTACAGGTCAAGTTGGAATATTACTCAAGGAAATAGTTAGATTGAAAAATCTTGAAAAAGAAGAAATAAAACCAGCTTCTCTAAAAAAGGAAGAAATAAAACCAATTTCTCTAAAAAAGAAAGAAAAAAAATTATTATCTCCAACTATAGATATAACTCCTCCTATCGATACAAAACTTAAAATGGAAATTAATGGTAAAGATGTATTAGAGTCAAAAGGAAATCAGTTATTAGAAGAGGCAAGGTATTTAGCTTTAAATGCCGAATTAAGTGAATCAATTAAAATCTATAATGAAGCTTATGATATATTTAAAAAAATAAATCATATTTATGAATGTAAACAAATTTTATGGCAAATTAATGAAATAAAAGAATATCAAAAATGGGGGAAATCTGGTAAGTCTAAAGATATCCAAGTCCCAGTGAAAGATATTATATCTCTAGCAGCAGCTGAAAAAAGGAGATCATGGATTCAAGAGCAGTTACAAGAAGGTAACCGAGCAAGATCAGTTCAAATTGATGAAAGTAAAACAAAAACCAAGGAAACGAAACAAATTAAATCATATAAATTATTTGAACAAAGAACAAAAAAAGAAGAATTAGAAGAGGAAAGAAGAAAAGCTGAATTAAAATTATTGCTAGAACAACAAGAGCAAAGAAAACTAATAATGGGAGAACGTGAAGTGAAAATAAGAAAATTACGTGAAGAAAAACAAACAGAGGAAACATTACGGAAAATTGCTGAAGATTTTTTAGATAAGGCAAATAAATCTGTTCAGAAAAGGGAATACGATGAAGCTAAATTGAATTATGAAAAAGCAATAGAAATCTTTACGGGATTAGGCTGGAGCAGTCAGGTAAAAGTACTGAAGCAAGAATTATGGAATGTAGATCGCTATAAAAAAGAATATGAAAAGAAACTAGAATTAAATGTATTATCAAGACAAAAAAGTGAAGAAGAATTTCAGAAGAGAGTTAAAACCATGAAAAATGATTATATAAAGTATCAAGATAAAGTTCTAGAACAGATGAGAGATTTCCCTCCCGAAGTAAAAGTCAAATTAGAAAAAATTAAATTAATAAGGGAAAAAGCAGATAGAGAAGAAGGTCTAAATAAACTAGTAAGAGCCTTAGAACGGTATAAATATATCTTAAAGTTATATTTATCAATCCCAAAAGAAACACTTGATTTAGCAGACGAGGTTTCTAATGTTAAACAAAAAATCGCACAATTAGAGAATAAAATATAATTTAAAATATTTAATTACTTATTCCTTGATGTTTAATGAAAAACCCATTCTCAGAATTTTATCATGTGCCCAACTCGAAAGAGCTGTTGGATATTGCCTTTAGAAGAGCTATGAAAAGTTCCGCTCAAGTATCTAAAAATGCACCCATTTTGATAAAGGCAAAAAAAAAGGAATCTAAACGTATCAAGGTAGCAATTGAAGAACTAATTGAAAGAATTCTCAAAATCATAAAAAGTGTTCCTATAATAGATGAATTACCTGATTTTTATAAAGAATTAGCTTCATTATTAGTAGATATTGATAAATTAAAACTAACTTTAGGCAAACTAAATGGTATTTTACCAATTTTAAGTCAAATTGAGAGAGATCATACAAAACAATTAAATCGGATTGAGACCCCTAAAGAGGGAGATAAAATAAGAAGAGCCGCATTTGGTAGAATTTCTTCAATTTTGAGGAAACAAAATAAGAACCTTGAGTATTTAAACACTATACGGGGAAAATTGAGAGAAATTCCATCAATTGATTATTCATTACCATGTATTGTCGTTGCAGGTTATCCAAATGTTGGAAAGAGTAGTTTAGTAAAAAATATTTCAACAAATAAAAAAATAGAAGTTCAGGAGTATCCATTTACCACTAAACAAATAATAATGGGTCATTTTGAGATAGAGCGAAAATTTGATAAAATTAAAATACAATGCTTGGACACTCCTGGTATTTTAGATCGACCTATGTCAAAGAGAAACAATATTGAGCTTCAAGCAATATTAGCTCTACGTTTAATTTCAGACTTGATTATTTTCATTTTTGACCCCACTCCCGCATGTGGTTATTCAATTGATTCTCAAATAGAATTGTTTTATGAGATAAAAAATAGTTTTAGTAGAGATGGTAAGGTTAAAATTTTTGTTGTATTGAATAAAATGGATTTAGCAAGTCATTCAGAAATAACTTATTTAAAAGAAAGACTAGGATTAAATGCTAATGATTATATCATGACCAATGCCCTAACGGGTGAAAATCTTGATATTTTAAGTTCACTTCTAAGAAAAAAATATGGTAAGGAGAAATTATTTTAATTAAATACTAATTTTTACCAGTATGTTTTATATATGATTAATTTAAATATTTTGGGCTTGGATATTGGAGGAGCAAATACAAAAGCTGCCTTAATTCAATGTAGTAAATTAAAAATTCAAAAGTACTTCTCTTATATTGAATACTTTCCATTTTGGGAACAAAATTTAAATGAAATTCCAAATATGTTTAAAAGAATTATTAAAAAACTTATAACTAAAAATAAGATAAACCTAAAGGATATTGATTACATTTCGATTACAATTACAGCAGAGCTCTCTGATGCTTTTCAAACAAAAAAAGAAGGTATAGAGTTAATTGTAAATTCTTTAAGCAAGGTTTTCAATAAAAATAAAATGTATTTTATTAATTCAAATTGCGAGTTTATCGAATTTAAAAACGTGATAAAAGATTATTTATCTGTTTCTGCCGCAAATTGGGTTTCAACCTCCTTGTTCTTAGGAAAATTCATACCAAAATGCATTTTAATTGATGCAGGGTCTACTACAATAGATATTATTCCAATCTTAGACTCCAAGCCTATAGCCATTGGTAAAACGGATATAGAACGCCTGATTAATCATGAATTAATTTATACTGGAGGTTTAAGGGCAACAATACCATCAATTACCCATTTCATTCTGTATAAAGGTGAAAAAGTAAGGATTTCTTTTGAAAAATTCGCTTTAATTTCAGATGTTCATAGAATTCTAAATAACATCTCAGAAAAAGAGTATTTCAATGATACTGCTGATAATAGAGGAAAATCAATTGATCATTGTTATGCGCGGTTAGCCCGTATAATATGTATGGATATTGAGACTATAGCTAAGGATGATTTATATAAAATTGCCAATTATATATATAAAAAACAATTGGCAATTATACAATCAGAAATTTCTCAATTTATGGAATCTCTTCTTTCCAGATTACTAGAATTTCAGGATGATTTAATATTTATAATAACTGGTTTAGCAGCAGATTTTTTGATTAAAAAAACATTAACAAGGTTAGGTTTCAACAACATTAAATATTATGAAACAGTAACTAATATTTCTGATAAAATAAGCTCCTCTGCTTTAGCAGTTGCAGGAGCTTTATATTATAAATTACAGAATGACATAGAAAATGGCAATTAAAGCTGCTATCTTTAAAATTGGCGGTAAAATTTTAGACAATAGTAAACATTTGATTAATACCATTGCTCAATTAACTCAATTATATGAGGATAATTTAATTCAGAAAATAATAATAATTCCTGGTGGAGGTACCATAGCCAATTTTGTTAGAAATATATATTTAGAATTTAAAATAAATGATGATCTGGCTCATTGGATTGCTATATATTCCATGAACTTTAATGGATTAGAATTAAAACGAAAATTTCCTCATCTAGAAATCGTTGAAGATTTTGAACATCTTAAGAGTGAAAAGAGAATTTTTTCTATATTTTTACCATATAAGTATCTCAGACTATTTGATCCTTTACCTCATAATTGGGACGTGACTTCAGATTCAATTACATTATACTGTACTTATAAACTTGGAGTAAATGAATGTTTTTTAATTAAAGATATAGATGGAGTCTTAGATAAAAATAATAATGTTATAAAGGAGTTAACTACAAAAAAATTTTTAAAATTAAAGAAAGAAGACGATTTAGCCAAAACTAAAACAAATTTATCAGATATAAAAGAGCAATCTAAACCCATTGATGCCTATTTAACTAAACTCATTGATTTGCATAAAGTAAATTTAATAATCCTCAATGGAGTTAGTCCTAATTTAAGAATTTTAAACTATTTTTCCAAAACTGATCAAAGAAATAAAATCTATTCTAAAATTAATTTTGAGTAAGAACCTCTAGCCTTAAATTTAATTTGAATAAAATCGTTCAAATGTAATTAAAGTTTTAATTAGAAAAATACTAAATATTCTATATAGAAATTAGTATCATATTATAATATTTAAAGTGTAGTTAATATGGATGATGAACAAAAAAAAAAAAATGCTGAATTTTTAATAGGCAATCTTGCTGGTAAAGAAGTTCCTGGTAAAGTAAAATTTAATGTGAGATATAAAACTTTAGTTGATTTTGCTAAGATTTATGGGATAAATGATTCTAAATATGTTGGTTCAGAAGAGGTAGGAATTATCGCGTGTCATGCATTTGCGAATAGCTTTACTATAAAAGCTCTTTATAAACTGCTACTAGGTATGAAATTAGTACAAAATGGTGAAGAACGTCCTTTCATAACAAATCCTGGGAAATTATTGCATATGGGCCAAAAGTATAATTGGGATGGTTGTGTAGAACTTAAACAAGGAGATAAACTCAACATCACTGCTAAATGGGGAAAAGTGTGGCTAATTGAAAAGAATATGATGCTTTTGGCTGAATTTCATGTAGAAGTAAAAAACCAAGATGGTGAATTAGTCGTACGGCCTGTTGTAACCGCGGGAGTTAGGCCAGGGGGCTATTAATATAATAAATGGAGGTAAAAAAGATGGTAAAAATATCTGATATCAAGGTTGGAGATGTTATTAAGAATGAATTTGATGGAATTACACGAGAATTATTAAGAGCCTATGCTAAAGCCTCAGGAGATACTAATCCTATTCATACCAATGATGAGATAGCGATTAGGGCTGGGCTAAAGGGAGTTATTGCGCATGGACTCTTTAGTTTTGGTTTTATTAGCAAATTATTTGAAGATTTTCTTGAACACGGTAAGCATGGAAAACTAATAGAAACTGATGTAGAAATGAGAGGCATGGTGCGGTGTGGGGATTTACTTATTACAAAAGGAGAGGTTACTAAAATTGACGGAAAACGAGTTTATTTTGATATAAATCAAACAACATTTACTAATATAGAAATTAAGGATAAGAGTGGAAATATTTTGAGGCAATTTGAAGCAGGTGAAAGAGGATATATTTCAGAAAAAGATAAAGAACGAGGTTTAGTCAAAACCAAAGAAGTTCCTGAAGGTATTCTTTCGTTTAGAGAACGTATTGCCACTCCTGGTACAGCAACCATAGAATTATATGAATAAAATCTTTTTAAAATATTTTTCAGTAAATTTTTTACTATTTTTCTTTTTGTTTTTATACTCATTAACTTTAAAATATCAAATTGCTATGTTATTTTTGAAAAAACATTTTTATAGTTTTACGACGAAAGAGTTTATTGCAAATATTTAAATTAAAACATAATAAAGTCCAATAATTCTATTGAAATCTCTTAGCTTAGATGAAGAAAAAGTAAAGGATTTGATATCGAGCGGTAACTACGAAAAAGCCGCAGATGAAATTTTTGAAGTTCTAGAAGATCAGGATAATTCAGATAAGGAGTTAATATACAAAAGTCTAAATCTATTAAATTTAATCTGTGATAAATCTCCTACCATTTCAGAGCGTGTAGTAAAGAATATTGATCTAATTATAAATGATGCAAACTCCTGGATTCGATTAGTCTCTTTAGAAATTCTTTACCAGATATCATTGTATCGTCCTAATTTATTAATAGATCTTATTGAAAAAATAAGAAATCGTTTTTATGATCAAGAATCTGCTGTCCGAAGATTATCAGTTAAAATAATTGGAAATTTAATCATATCATTACATATCGATCGTGAAGATTTAAAAACCATCATCGAGGAATTCACTGAAAAGCTAATGGACAATGATTGGAAGGTTAAATTAGAAGTAATAAAAACTGTAAAAAAAATTCTAAACCAAGATTATACTAAAATTAGCGACTTAGAGCCCTTATTATCAATCGTAATTGTAAATCTTAGAGACGAGGATGATGATGTCGCTAGATCTGCTGCAGAATTGCTTAAAATTATCGGTATTTATTTTCTGTCCAAGGAAAAAATTATGTATATCCTCTTAAATCTATTGTACAATGAGGATTCCCGAGTAAAAGAGTTGATTATATGGTTGTTTGGAGAAATTGGCAAAGAAAAATCTTCAGAGATAATCCCTGTTATTCCCAAATTAATTAATCTTCTTAAGGAAGATAATTATAGAATTCAGATTAAAGTAATAGATGCTCTTGTAAGTATTGCTCAAAATAATTTCGATCAAATCTGGTCAAATTTAATTAATACTCTTTATACCACCAGCGATATCGATTTTAAAAATGTAATAATTAATGCCCTCTATCATCTATGTCAGAACAATATCACAGAAATCTTTAATTACCTTTTTGAAGAACTCGAAAATCCATCTGAAAATGTTAGGGATGCCGTTGCTTTAGTTTTCAAACGATTATTTGAAGAATATCAAGTTGAGATTGAAAATGAAATCACAAAAATATTGTATCGATTAGAATCTAAATATTGGAGAGAACGAAAAAAGGCTCTAAATTTACTTGGTAACATTTGCTTTATTTTAGAGAGTAAAAAAATTGCGGTTTGGCTTTATGTTGAATTAGAAAAAAGATTTAAAATTGAAACCGATCCCGATG
>JBATUM010000045.1:0-3547 GCA_049671145.1 Promethearchaeia archaeon | reverse complement strand
CACCTGAAGAATAATCATCTGGTATAGTTAAATTAATCATATCTCTATTGTTGTATGAAGTGTTATACCTCATACCTCTTGGGGGAATTACTCCATATTCGATCTCGGTATTATTATACCTATATTCTTTGAATTCGCGAAAGGGTCGAGGGCTAGCAAAATCATCAACAGACCATACTCGAACGGAATAATTCTTTCCTAAGGCTGTTGTATATGAGAGGATTTCTGAAATATTACGCCCCCAATAATGTCTATTAAAGTTCCACCAATCACTTCTGTCATAATGATAAATGTCATCATACTCATTATATCTCATGTTCATTGGATCTATTGTGTATTCTAAAGTTCCATTAACAACAACTTCTACACTCCAATTGCTAAGTACATCAACTCTTTCCAAATCATATATAGCTGATGGCATCAATTTTCCTACAATAGAAAAATTTCCCCATTGTTTTCCTACAGGAGAATCCTCTAGCCACTCCTTATTTGCAGCAATGGCAATAATCACAGGATCCTTGTTATTATGATACATCTTAGTAATTATGTCTCCAGTGGTCATTTCTAGAATGTGTCCATAACCAGATGTAAATCTTAAATCCCATCCAAAATTCGTGTTATAAGCTTCTAAAATATCTAAAATGTCAACTCCGGTAATATATAATCCTGAACTTGGTTCAAGAAAAGTGTACGGGTAAATTACTTTTTTATATTCATTAATAGCGGCTCCTCCAGCTTCTTGTTCTTCTAAAGCAAGAGACACGCCATTTAAGATGTCCTTTAAAGTTATTTTTATATTTGTTCCAGTTTGGTTATATAACATAAAATAGGACGAATTTGGTGCACTATTCCAATCTTCTGGTAATCCAAATAAATTCGTAGGACCCTCGGGAGGAGTTCCAAAAAGTTGTGGTCCAATTATATATAAAAACCCTAAGCCACCCGCTAAACCAACAACAGTAATTAGTAATATTCCTATAGCAATATCTTTTTTTGCCATTTTTTTATATCTTTAATTAAAAATTTCTTATTTGGACTAATATTTTTAATAATTTAAACGTTATGTATGAGTGGTTATAACGGGAATAATTATGCAAATTTTCAAAAATAACAGGTTTTAAGATGAGCTTAAAAACAAAGTAAATAAATATTTTAAATATTAAAGCTCCAATAAATTAAAAAAGAAAAAACAAAAAATAATCAATTGTATAAATTCTAAGGCATAGTAATTATATTAGTATCTTCGTCCAAATTTATAATTCCAGCAATTGCTAGTTGTTTTATGGTTCTGACTGCCATAATTGGGGGGACATCTAGTAGTTTCTTGAGTTCATCAAGATTCACACTTCCTTGGGTCATTATAGTTGCGATGATATCTACTTCTGGAATTTTTTCTTCCGAGTTTTCAATTAAAAACGATGTAAAGAAATTATTTCTTTTTAACTGAGATAATTTTGTATTCAGATCAGCCATTTTTTCTTCCGTATATGTAGTTTGTAGATAATTCTCGCGATTCTGGTAATCTAACTTTTTCTGATCCATTGCAGATTTTTCATCTTCTTTCGATGTAATCTTTTGGTTTAAAGTATTTAACTTTGATATTAGATTTTCTAATTCTAATTGAGGTGTTTTAAGTTCATCATCTACCGTTTCTAAAGAACTAGTTAATTCAGAAATTTTTGATGTTAATTCACTCTTTATTTTCTGTAATTCATTAAGTTTCTTATCTAATTCGTCAGATTTAAGCTTTAATTCAGTAAGTTCGGAATTTTGTGAACGAACAACGGCTTCAAAATCTTCAATTTCTTTTTGCTCATCTTTCATTCTTTTCCAAGCAGTACTCAAATCTTGTGTTAATGTTTCGTGAGTTTTTTGAAAAAATTGCTGATATCCATCTAAAGATTTTTCGAGTGTTTCAATCAATCCAAACACATCCTTTAAATTTGAGCTCATCAGAAATCCACCTCCTGTTTTAATGTTACTGTCCCGGTTGATGAATCAAATTCAATTGGACCATTTTCTTCTAACATTTTACTAAGAATCTTTATTGCTTGATCTTCCCTCATATCGATTGCTAATAAGATATTTTTTACTTCTAATGCACTTCCTACTTGTAATGCTCTTATGAATTGATATAATGATGAACTAATATACTTTTTATTAATAAGAATTTTCATTGCCTGCACGCAATACCCAAAGTTCTGGACTTGTCGTTCTTTTTTAAGAAAAGTATTTTCAAGATCCTTCTCAATCTGTTTTAAATTATCTTCAAATTGATTTAATTCTCTTGATAAGTCTATGATTTTATTCTCTAACTCATTCAATCGTTTCGTACGGTTTGAAAATTCTTCATTTTTTACTCTAATAGTATCCTTAGTCGCTTTTAATTGATTTTGCTTATTTTGTATCTTGTCAATAAGCTTTTGACGCTGTTGTGTTAACTCGCTGTTAGATTCCTCGAGTCTTGAAACGTCGCTCTGATTTTCAGATATTTTATTTTTATATGAATTTATTTCATCTGAATTATGATCGATTGCCTTTAATATTCCACTTTTCTCATCTTCAAGTTTTTGAATAGCCTCTAGTAAATTTGTTGGTAATTCTTTTAATTTAGGTACATAATCCTTATTTAAACTCTCCAAATAATCAACATTAGATAATATTTTCTTTAACGAGGTTTTTGCGTCTAATAATGGTGTACTCATTACTAAATCTCCTACAATTTTGAATAAAATTATAATAAATGTATAGGGCAATTATTATTAAATATGTTTTTTTAAGAAGGAAGTTTTAAAAAGGAGAAGAAAAGTTATTAGAGTTCTTTTGAAATTTCTTCAATAAAGTATGCTTTATCAAGAGTTAAATTGATATTTCTTCTTCTCATTACGAGATTAAGGTTTTCAATGAGTTGTCCAGCAAAATAATTATAATCAAAGTGAAAATTAGTATTTACTTTATAATAACTTTGTAAAAAGAAATTTATCAAATCAATCTTTAATTTTGGATTATCTAATTCAAATATTCCAGGGTTAGTATCAAGTAAAGAACAACAAATCCATGCAATATCATCTAAATGATTTCCGTTGAAGGAATCTTCGAAATCAACTCCAGATATTTTATTTTTATCAATGTTATAAATAAAATCTCTCAATCTTGTGTCTCCTTTGTTTAATACGATGGTTTCTGAATCGTCAGATGCATCTACAATATTCATATTATGTAATTGAGCTAACCAGGCAGCTAACTTGTTTAAACCTTCAAATATTCCCTCTTTAGATTCTGGATCTAAATCGTCTATACTTACAACATTTCGTAATTTATCATTAATGAAATCGCATAGATTTACCCCTTTTATTTTCTTAAGAAATAAGTATGGTTCTTTAAAAAAGAGAATTTTTGGCAATTTTATTTCTTGTTTTGTTAAATTATTCAAGGTATAATACTCATTTTTAGATTTATCAGTTCTAAATAGTTTTATTATGAATTCTTTAGGAAATCGATCCGTTTTCTGGTTAAATACAATATTTAAAACGGAGTTCTTTTTACT
>JBATUM010000044.1:0-2893 GCA_049671145.1 Promethearchaeia archaeon | reverse complement strand
ATCATTTGAATATATGATTTGCTATTATTAATATTATCAAATGAATCAATGAATCCAGAAAAATTTGGAATATCCAATAATTTTTTAATAAATTTAGGATTTATTTCATTTCCAGCAAAACCTTTAGGATGATTCGATAAAAGGATATGATTTTTAATTTTAATTGAATCAAAAATTTCTGTAAAACAAGATTCTAAATCTGATTTTGTTTCTATTAAAGGAGGGGCTATTACAAAATGAAGGTTATCGTATTTTTTCCCTAATTCATCGAGTTCGTCAATTATTTCTTCCACTTCATTACCTAATACTCCTACTAATATGGGTATTTTTCCACCCGTCGATTCTAAGGTTAAGTTAATAAGTTTGATCTTTTCTATTCTATTATTTGAGAATAGCCTGTCGTCTCCAGTAACTCCAAACAAATATATTGAATCTGCTCCATTAACAAGAAGATGGCGAAATAATAATGATTGTATCTCTATATTTATTTCGTTTTTTTTATTATAGAATGTGAGTGATGGGACCACAACACCGCTTATTTGAGCCGTGATTATCGCCTTTTTGTAATTCTTTATAGTGATAATTTAAGTTAAATTTGATTTTATCAATTGATAAATCTTGAATGATATCTTCGATTCCCTCTTAATTGAATAAGAACTGTCTATATACGTGATAAAAATTTCTTATATTAATTTCTATTTATGCGACAAAACTTAATAAATTTGATAACAATTTTTAAAGAAAGATTCCAAAATTATCTTTATTATGAAATTTAATCCTAATCTTTCAGTAGATTAGAAGGTATTGAAGGATGAACTAGCTTAAATTTTTTTAGACTCTTTAAAAATTTCAAATATATCCTTTTCATAATCAATTGTGTCTTCTGGTAACAAATTAGGATCCTTGATAAGCTTTGCAAGATAATACACCTTTGCTCCTCTTTCTAAGTACTGTAAAACGGTATAAGCACCTTCCAGATGACTTCCACAGCAAATATTTCCATGATTAGCTAATATTACCGCATTTTTTTCTCCTAAATTACCTAAAACAATTTCAGCTAACTCTTCTGTTCCAGCTTCCCCATATTTAGCGCATGCTATTTCTCCTCCAAGATATGGAACTAGTTCTTCCATGACTGGAGGTAATGATAAATTAATAGTGCTTAATATGGTAGAGTAAACCCCATGAGAATGAATAATGGCATTAACATCTTTTCTTGCTTTGTATATACCTAAATGTAAATGCTTCTCAACTGAGGGGTTTCTTACGCCTTGAACGACCTTTCCATTAAAATCTATTAATAAAATGTCATCAGGTTTCATCTTATCATAGTTTACGTTACTTGGTGTAATTAAAATCAATTCCTCATCATCATATTTAACCCTAACGCTAACATTTCCAGCAGAACCAATAACATGTCCATCATCTAACAGCTTCTTACAGGTGTCTAATACTTTCTTTTTTAAATTATCTATTTTTATATAGTGAGATCTATCTTTATTTTCAGATTCATTGAAAACCTCAGGATTAAGAATGTGTTTAGGTTTTTCATTATTTAACCATAATTTAATATCATTAAGAAGCATGTTTGATTGACGCTCGATAACTTCTTTAGTGTTCCCTCCAATATGAGGAGCGACAATCACATTATCTAATTCCAAGAATTCATTATCTTCATCGATTGGTTCAAGTGGAAATACATCTAAAGCAGCTCCAGCAATTCGTTTTTCTTTTAATGCTTTAAGTAATGCTTCATAATCAACAAGGCTACCCTTAGCTAAATTAAGTAGATATGCGGTATTCTTCATCATGGCAATTCGTTCTTGGTTAATTAGATTATCATTTTCTTCTGTAGCAGCTGCATGAATTGTAATTATATCAGAATTTCTCATTAAAGTGTTAATGTCAACTTTTTTACCCATTTCATTAGTAATCTCATCTGGTAAGAAAGGATCATAAATTAAAAAATTAACCCCAAATGATTTTAATCTTTCTGCTACTCTGCGACCAATTTGACCAAAACCAATAATACCTACTGTTTTATTTAATAATTCAATACCAATAAATCGATTATAGTGCTGAATCCAGTCCTCAAAATCAATGATTTCAAACTCTTCTGAATGTAAAAATCTATTTAATTGTGATAGATTTCGTACTAAAGAGATCATAAATCCAATTGTAAGTTCAGCTACAGCATCCACATTTCTAAGTGGAGTAAAAATCACAGGAATATTATTTCTTATAGCAGCATTTAAATTAACATTAAATGGATCTCCTCGACAGGAAACAATTAATTTTAAATTTGTATGATCAAATAATTCTGATTTTTTTAAATCATCTGCAGCCGTTATAAAGATATCATATCCTTTTAATTTTTCAATTAATTCCTTAGCATCCAAATAAATAATTCCTGTATCTCTCCAACTCTCATAAGTAATTTCCATAAGAGTACCAAATTCCTTTAACACCTCATCAGAAATACTAGCAGTGATTAATGCTTTCATTTTAATTTCAATTTTAAAAAATTATTTCTATTTAAAATACAACTTATATTTTTACTATTAGGGATGAATAAAATAGATTAGAACATCAAACTTTTTAGCTTCATTAAGTTCCTAATATTTCCCTCAATGATTTTTATTTTTCCACTTGAATAAGCTTTTACTGCACCAAGCTCTTTATTGAACAAGTCTAGCATATCCTGTTCTGCTGAAAAATCAATTTTAACGGTAGCTTCATCATCCCCAGTATTATCTTTAATTTCAATTCCTTGATCAAAGTTAATTAAAATTAGCATTTTTCTATTTGTATCAATAAATGTTATTTGAATTGGTTCATTGAATTTTGTTAACTTCTTCCTTACTTTTTCAGTGTTAATATAACGATTTTCAAT
>JBATUM010000043.1:0-9345 GCA_049671145.1 Promethearchaeia archaeon | reverse complement strand
GTAATAATAGCCATAGTTAAGTAGGCGACGTATAGAACAGTATCAAAATAAGAAAGTTCTAACGTGCTTAAACCAGAAAATCGAAAGAGGATAAATTCAACCTGATTTGTGTGTAAAAGGGATACTGAAGTGATCATTAACATAGTACCCACACCTAAGAATAAAACTTGAAAAAAAGAGTTATTATTTTTCATTATAGCATCAATAAAAGTTTAAGTAAATTTGAGATCTAATATTTAATGAACTAAATTAGTTTTTAAAATTTAAAATAATATTTATCAATATATTAAGTTGTTAGTAAATATCCTACCATATAATTAGCAGCTATTGTGATTACTAATCCTACAACCACCACTAGTAATCCTACAATTAACTCTTTTCTATACAACGGTTTTTTTCCCAAGTATGGTAAGAAATATACCAGTGCAAAAACGATAACTATAGCGGCAATTGAAGGAACTAGAGCCTCAAGAAAGCTTCCCAAATGGACATGGGGTGGATGTCCTACTATCAATGATTTTGACATACTTCCCCCACGGATACATGTGGCAGTTACATTCATTATTGCTTCCATGTTGGCCGTTACACTATATTCATAATTAAACAAGTTATGAGTGGGCTGACTAGTATAGTATTCAGTCAATACTAGCGATCCATTAACTTCAATTGCTACGGATGCTACGTAATGAGAGTTTGGATCAGTAACTCCATGTATGAACCAAACGCTAAGGGTCAGAGTCTGCGGACCTCCGAGTTCTACGTCGTAATCGTATTCCAAATCCATTTCTATCGGAGCATCTGCTTTAACACTTAAAGTGGTTAAGGTTATACCAATCATAAAGAAGATTAACAAACCAAAGATAATACTTTTTTTAGACATTTTTCTTCTTTTTTAATTTTTTTGATAATGCATTTTAGAAATTGTTTAATATTTAATATTTTTACTTTATATTTTTTATTATTTTATTTTGAAGGTTTATCTCTTTTTCATTTGATAAGGCCAATAAATATATTTATTTTGTTGAGAAGCATTTCTTTTTTATTATACTTTCCACCTAAAAGATGAAGTATTTTAATACTAAAAGTGAATTTGATTAACTTATCAAAATATAAGCAAAGCAAAAGCAAACTATAAGCAAAAGATATATTAATCAACATGCATTCAATTATAAAAAAAAATTTCAATTTAAAACATTTAAAACAAGGTGTGAAAAATAGAAATAGAAGAAAGCCCGATTCAAGTTTCTTTAGAAATTCCAATGGAAACCCAAAAAATCGAGAAAGAAAAGAAAATAAGTTATAAAAGGATTCACTATAGCTTGATTTTATTTACTTTTATTCAAGTAATTTGGTATATGACTTTTTCAGAACCCTTGACTGTGCTGATTGGAGGAGAACCAATAATTCCAATTTTAAGTGATGATATAATATCGCGAACAGCTCGTCTTGTTATGATATATCACAATCTAGCAGTACCCTTTTTAGTAGCAAATACATTTTGGATCTTGGAACACTATCAAGTGCGTAAAAGGTGGGTACCTACACTAAAAGTTCTATTAGTGCCTGGTGCTTACATTGTTGGCATATTTGGGATGCTTTTCGCATATACACGTTATCGACTTTTTCATGAGTTTTTCTACTTCGGAATGTTTCTTTGTTTTATAGGAGGAATTGTATTTGTAATCTCAGCCTTTCCAATCGCTGGTAAATTTCCAGATCCAGATACTAATAGAAGAGAAACAACCTTCCGTGGGATGAATCTGGAGTATTTGAACCTCGTTATTTTAGCAATATGTATTCTTGTTTCAACAATATATGGCGCACTCGCAGCTATTGAAAACTTCACTAGCAGTATATGGAATTTAGGCCGTGAACCAATAGCATTCTTAGCAGAAGCTATTGTTAGACAGGAGCATGATGTCGTTCAGGAGATGATAGTTTCCCACCTTCATATACAACTTGCTCAATCAGCAGCTATGGTTATGATGGTCGGCTTTCGCACTAGTAAATTATCTGGTACGCTCTATAAAATAATCTTAATATTAACCCCAATTGGCATAATTACATTATCTTATGGAGCATGGGTTTTAAACCATTATGTAATATGGGTTGGTGCGGGGTTATTGATATTGGTTACTATAATTATGTCATTTGTCGGCATGAAGAACGTAATAAAGGATAAATTAGGAGAAAGTTATTCACAAGCATCGCGTTTTGAAAAGATTAAGGCTTTGCTTAAGAGTCCCGTAAGATTTGCATATTATTATCTCTTTGCCCTTTCGCAGCTTTTAGTTATACCTCAAATCTATGTTGGGCTTACTACAGAAGAGGTGTATAGGTTACATTCATACGTGACTTTAGAGTATGGTTTTAATGTCGGACATTGGCATATGCTTGCTGTAATGATATCAACATTGCTGATGATACATGCTATTGACTATTTCAATGTTAAAGGTTTAACACGGAAAATTCTTGGTTGGACATTTTTTATTGGTTCAAGTTTTACATTTTTAGGCGGAATGTTTTACCAAATACGTCCGGTAGAAGCGATAGGTGATTTAACATTAATGTACGTTGCATTTGTAGGAGTGTGGTTTCTTTCTGCAGGCTTTATAATAGGGGTTTATGCGCTCGGTAAAGCCTATCGAAAATCTCGAAGAGACTTGAAATCAGCGTATGTTCTAATTTCTGGTGAACAGTCAAAAGAAATCAGGTAAAAAATTTAATTTAGAAGAATATATCATCTTCTTTTTTTTAATTTTTTGAGTTCATGAGTTATTTTTAATTTTCTTTATTAATTTCATATATCATCTTTTATTTAAGGAGGAATGCATTTTTCTAAATATTGGTTAATAGCATTACTAATAACATTATCAAGGAAATGAAAGGGTAAATTCTTGAATATAGAAACCTTATTTCTATAAAATGAAACTTTATATATAGCATAAGATAAATCTATTTAATCAATAGGTTTAACTAATTTCTTGATGATTATTAAAAAAGCCAGAAGGGGATAAGTTTGAAGATAAAAAGTTTGTTAGCAATCTATGGAGAACTTATTAAAGCTAAACAAACTATACTTTTGCTATACACCGGTGCATTTTCATATCTCATAACTGCAGTTGATTGGCCTATGGCATTCAATTGGATTGATTTTTTATTTCTCTTAATATCTCTGTTTCTTGCTATTTCGGGGTCGACTGTCTTGAATATGTACATTGATAGAGATATTGATGCAATAATGGAACGTACTAAAGATCGTGCTTTACCTAGTGGTAAGGTCTCACCCTCTTTTGCTCTTATCAATGGGATCGTATTAACTTTTTTAGGAGTTTTAATTGCGTATTTAACTCTCGGTTGGTTAACTGCTTTGATAATATTTTTAGGTTTTTTCTTCGATGTGGTAATCTATACCATTTGGCTAAAAAGGCGCACGAAATTTAGCATAATTTTTGGAGGTGTTGCTGGTGGTTTACCAGCGATGGCAGGTAGGGTTGTGATATTGGAAAGCATTGATCCTGTTGGGATAATGCTCCTCCTCTTTATTTTAACTTGGATTCCTGTACATCTTCTTACGCTAGCTCTAATTCCTAAAAATTATGAGGGGTATAAAGCAGCTAAAGTGCCTATGTGGCCTGTGGTAAGCTCAAAAAATCAAACTATGCGAGTTATAGCAATAGGTGCAATTACTAGCTCTTTAGTACTCTACGAGAGTGCACGAATCCTAGGGGCAAATGCAGTCATTAGAATAATTATTGCGATTTGTTGCGTGGTTCTCTTAATTCTAGTGATAAAGAACTTAATAAAGCCATCCAATAAGCTTACATTTAGTATTTTCAAAATAGCTTCCTTATACATGTTAATTGGATTTTTATTGCTCCTTTTAGGGGTCTTAATACCATAAAAAGAAAGTAATTTCTTAAATGTAAAAAAAATAATGAAAAGCTTTATTAAAAAGAGCAGATTTCTACAATAATTACATCTAATTTGAATAAGAAAATTAAGTAAAAATGTGAAAAAGGTAATCTATATATGTCAGAATTAATGGGAATTATTCAAATACTAATAAGTGCGGGAATTGCGGCAATATTAATCAGCTTATTTCTATTACTAACTTACAGAAAACAAAAAAAACCACTAATTTGGGTATTGGTAATCATCCTTGTCGCCTTGGTTAGCGTTCTACTTGTGGTCATTAGTATAGATTTAATAGACATTCTACAAATGCTATTGATCACTGGAAATATTGTAATATTAATCGCCGTTCTTCTTTTAATGACCTACAGAAAACATGAAAAAACTCGAATTTGGGTATTAACAATCATCTCTGGAATGTTGGTCGTTACCTTAATAATCTTAATAATTTGGATAAGTTTATCTGAGTATATTCCCAGTTTTCATGTATTAATAATTTTAGGTTTACCTGCCTTAATTGTCTTAACAGTCGGAACAATCCTTGTAGTGTATGACGAATCAAAATATGTTTTATACCATGGATTTGGGGCAGGTTCTTCTTGGATTATTACGCTAACAAATGTAATTTTATTAATAACTTTGACACCTCAGATGATGACTGATTATTCTGGGTGGATACACACTTTCCATATAGTAGCAGGAGCAATTGGTCTGGGAGCTGGATTCGCCAGTATGTTATTTGGGATTTCTGGACAGCGATACAATGCCAAGTTAACCGGATTCATTACTTTAGGTTGTTGGTGGGGTGCTTTCCTTTTAGGTTTTTTCATACAAGGTATATTGTAAAGAGGTGAAATTATAAATGAATGTTTCTAAAATTGAAAATATACAGGAAGAGGGAAAATTACAAACTTTTACAAAAGAAGTAGAAGAATTCATTTCTCCTTCACATGTAAGTACAGATCCTTACGAGATTGAGGCTACTTCGGGAGATCTTTCTTTATTATCTAAATATCATTACAAATTCAAGGAAGAATATCAAGCGACTCATGTTATTCGTCCTGCTAACACTGAAGAACTTTCAAAACTAATGAAAAAATGCCGAGAATATTCGATCCCTGTTACTGTACGAGCTGCGGGAAGTTCGTGTTTCTCAGCTTCCACACCTACTAAAGGTGGTGTAATCATTGATACAAGAAGAATGAACGAGATACATGAAATCGATGCCAAAAACATGATTGTTAAATGTGATGCTGGGACTTCATGGTTAAAGCTCATTGAAACTCTTCTTGACTACGGATTAGCACCAAAATGTTACCCTACTAGTTATAAATCTGCGTGTGTTGGAGGTTATGTTGTTACATCTGGAAAGGCAGGAATAGGAGTCGTAAAACACGGAGCTATGAAAGATTCACTTCTGTCTGTGACTCTAGTTAAACCTGATGGTTCTATTGAAAAGATTTCAAGAGAATCTCAGGGTGATTTAACTCTTGATGATATAGTAGGGTCACTTGGTATTTATGGCGCTATTGCTGAAGTAGAAATGTCAATAACTACTCTTAAAACTTCAATGGAAATAATAGGTTATGGTTTCAAATCAATTAGAAACGCAACGGAATATTATTTAACTTTGAAAAGTGATGAAGAGAATAAACCGTTTTTTCTTTCACTTTCAGATAAAAATTTTGAGAAATTTGCCCACTGGACTTTTCCGGCAAGGAACTTTTTTGTGTATGTAGTATATTTCGATGATCCCAGCGTTACCTCTAAAAACATCTCGTTTGCTACAGAAGCTGCTTCAAAAATGGATGGACTTAGCGTCGAAGATTGGTATTTAAAAGAAAAATGGCATGACATATCAGATACAGAGCTCAACATAAGTCGTTGGTGTCAAAATCTAATTTTTCAAGAATATTGGGTAGCTGATAATAGATTAGAAGCTTTTTACGATTTTTATGCAGACAAAAGCAATAAATATAATTACAGAAAAGCATTTTACGTGATTTCTGGGGCTCAAGGAGGAAATAGAATTAAATTATTTGGTCTTACTACCATAGACAAACCTCGGGAATTTTTTGGTATTAAAGCAATTTTTCATGATATAACATTAAACACTTATAACCAAAAAGATAGTTTATACACAATAGGAGTAGTAAACACTTTCTATTTTCTTAAATTTCACCCTGAAGAAGTAGCATACGCACAAAAATTGAAGAACAAATTAGATCCTGAAGATCTTGTAAACTCCTATCGTTTGGTAAAAGCAAAAATGAGGTCTTGGAGGGTAGGATTGTTATTTACTATGGCTAAACTTTTTTATCGACCTAAGTCGATTTAAATAAATTGAGGTGAAAACAAAAATGAGTGAAGAAAAATCAAGTAATTTGGAAGATATAAAGAAAGTAGTAACTTCTGGACCAACAGTATCGGGTATATTTGCTCCTTCCCAAGAAAATATACTAGAACCAATTTCTAAATTGAAACAAGAAGAGACATATGAAGAGTGCGTTCAATGTGGTTATTGTCGCCACGTTTGTAGAGTATATAATGTAACATTTAGTGAAAGAGATTATGCGGGAGGCCGTAATAGGATTCTCAAGTCCTTATCCAAAAAGGAACTCGAATTTGATAAAGAGAAAATAATTCCAGCGATTTATCGTTGCATGTTATGCGGCCATTGTAGAACGGTCTGTCCAGTTGGAATTGATACGGTCAATATATTTCAGAGATTTCGATACAACTCCGTAAAAAAAGGTGTGCTTCCTGAAAAATTAAAAATCTTAAGAGATTCAATCATAACACATAATAATCCTTTCCTTGAAAGTGGAACTGATAGATATAATTGGTGTACGTCACAAGCTTGCGACGAAGGTCATATCGCTTACGAACGTGGAAAGGAACTTTACAGCAAAATCGCATCGGGAGAAATTAAACCCGGTGAACGAAAAGAGAATTTGGTGGGTTATTTTGTAGGATGTACTTCGGCATACAGAAATAACGAATTAACTGTAGCGACGAGTCGTGTTTTAGATAAACTTGGCATTGAATTCATTGTTTTTCCTACCGAGAAATGTTGTGGATCGGTGTTGTTCAGAACGGGGTTAGATGACGATTGTATCGACTTAATGGAACATAATATTTCAATGATCCGTGAAAGCGGGATTAAAGATATTGTCTTCTCATGCGCTGGTTGTTTTTCTACATTTTCTAACGAATATGTTAAGCATACTAAAGGAAATCTTGGATTTAATCTTTATCCTTTAGTCCAATTTGTACCTAAATTCGCAAAAGAAAATAATATTAAAATAAAATATACATTACGCTCTAAAGATGACCCTTTAATTGTAACTTATCATGATCCATGCCACCTAGGAAGATATTGCGATATTTATGATGAACCAAGAGAACTTTTGAATATGATTGAAGGCATTAAGTTAATTGAGATGAAACATAATAAAGAAATGTCATGGTGCTGTGGAGCTGGAGGAGGGGTTAGAGCTCTCTATGGGGAAATCTCAACCAATATTGCAAGTAATCGATTAGATGAAACTGTCGCATGCTGGGAGGATATAAATGAAGATCGACTAAAAGAAGCATTAGAAACTGAAGCCGAAGCTCTGGTGAGTGCTTGTGTCTTCTGTAAAAATAACTTATTTTTAGCTGCTGACGAGATGGAAAAGCCTATTGAAGTTATAGATATCTCTCAAATTCTTGAGAATTGTGAATTTTCTAGTTTATAAAAAAAAGATTGGGCATTTTTTTTTAACATTTTTATTTTTATGTAATTAATATCCGAAAAGAAATTCCGGGATTAAAATCTAAATAATTTTTTCTTTTGCAACATTTAAGTTATAATAAAGAAAAAAGAGTTTTTATATTGCCACTAACAAAACGTATTATTCCTTGTCTTGACGTTACAAAAGGAAAGGTAGTGAAAGGAATCAAATTTGTAAATCTAAAAGATGCTGGAGACGCTGTTGAGTTAGCTAAAAAATACGATGAACAAGGTGCCGATGAACTTGTGTTTTTAGACATTACAGCATCATCAGATAAAAGGAAAATTTTAATAGAGTTAGTTGAACGAACAGGAGAGCAAGTTTTTATACCTTTCACTGTTGGTGGAGGATTAAGAACATCAAAAGATATTAAAGAAATTTTGAGGGCTGGAGCGGACAAAATTTCACTTAACACTGCTGCTGTTAAGAATCCAGAAATAATAAAAGAAAGTTCCAAAAAATTTGGGTCCCAATGTATTGTTACTGCTATAGATGCAAAACGAGTTTATTTAGAATCTCCTAATTCAGCTAAAGATAAACTTTTAGTCAAAATAGGTGATAAATTTTGTTGGTGGGAAGTTTACATTCATGGAGGAAGAACACCAACAGGAAAAGATGCTATTTTATGGGGTGAAAAAGCCGCTAGGTTAGGAAGTGGTGAAATTTTATTAACTTCCATGGACTGTGATGGAACTAAGAATGGTTATGATTTAGAATTAACAAGAACTTTTAGCGAAAGATTAGATGTTCCAATTATTGCTTCAGGGGGTGCTGGTAATCCTCAGCATATTATTGATGCCTTTAAATTAGGTAAAGCGGATGCAGCATTAGCAGCCTCCATTTTTCATTATAATGAATATCCAATAGAATTAGTTAAACAAGAATGTAAAAAAGCGGGAATTCCAATGAGGTTATAAATCATGACCTTCAATATTGCTATTATAGATTACGAAATGGGAAATCTAAAAAGCATTTACAAGTGTTTAAAATATTTAAATACAGATGCTATAATTACCGATAACCCTAGGATCATAAATGATGCAGATGGTGTCATATTACCTGGTGTTGGGGCATTTAGAGATGCCATGAAGCGTCTTAACGAAAAAAATCTTATTGACCTAATTCATCAAATAACTAATGAAGGAAAACCAATATTTGGTATTTGCCTAGGGCTCCAGATACTTCTTTCAAAAAGTTTTGAAATGGGTGAAACTGAAGGGTTAAACATTATTAAAGGAACAGTTGTTGCATTTGATAAGTTAAAAGTAGAAAAAGTCCCTCAAATTGGGTGGAATAATGTGAAATTTCAATGTTTAGACCATTTCTTAGTACAAGAAATTGAAAATAACTCATTTTTTTATTTTGTTCATAGTTTTTATGGCATCCCTGAGAAACAAGAAAACATCCTTGGTCTTACTGAATATAGAAAATTTGAATTTTGCTCAATGGTTTGTAAAGATAATGTAGTTGCTACTCAATTTCATCCTGAAAAATCGAGTAAAAATGGTATTAGAATATATCAGAATTTTTTAGATTTCTGTAAAAAATAAATTTCTCATCTTAGCTTTTTAAAATCTTATTAGATTAATAATTTCATTTAAAATTGATCTCAGTAGATATTATTTTATGGGTGGGTTATTCGGAATTTTTTCAG
>JBATUM010000042.1:0-3178 GCA_049671145.1 Promethearchaeia archaeon | reverse complement strand
CTTTATCACAATTTTTACAGAAATCGAACCTTTGATGGCTTTAATTACAATGCCACTCGTTATAATTGGATGCTATCTTATTAGATTGTATTTTATTGCCTTAATCACACGTATAATATGGGCATATACTGAAAGTAAATCACCATCTAAAAGTGGTATAATTCCCCGTAATATTAAAAGTAAAACAGAGAGATATTATCATATAAGATCATTTCTTATGAAGTATCCAAAGAATTTGGTTGTTAAAGGATTATTTCCATGGTTATCGAATTGGTTATATAATTATGTAGGTTCAATGGTTGTTGGAAAAGGAACCACTTTTGAAGAATCTGTAGGGAATGAAAAGTTCGCAATTATCGGAAAAAATTGTTATTTCGGAGCTAATTCAACTTTAGCAACTCACATGGTCGAAGGAGTCTGGGGAAATATTGCATATTTTCAAATACAAGTTGGTGATAACGTTACTACCGCAGGAAATAATCAAGTTGGCGCAGGAACAATGATTCATAGTAATTCATATCTATTACCTTTAGCATCCGCTACTAAACACAGTGTTGTAAAGGGAGGCCACCATTATTATTTTGGTATTCCTTTAAGGAAAATCTTTGATAAAAAAGTTATGAACTATTTGGATTTAACTCGTGAGGATTTAGAGAAGAATAAGATTTCTTTAGGAGATATAGAAGTTAAAAAGAAGGCTAATAATAAAAATAAAAAAATTAAAAAAAAGCAAGAGAAAAAAGAAGTTGATTCAAACCAAACAAGAATGAAGGAAAAAAATAATGCAATTCATATTCATAAATATGAAAATATTGATTACAACCTTGATTTTACTACTAGCTCAGCTATAAGTCGGGTAAATATAAAATTTTTAGCAGTTTATCTACCAATCTTTTGGATAAGTGGGCTACAAGTTGCTGTGTTGTTTTATACTTATACGTTTTTCGTTAAGAATTTGATTATGTTTACCTTTTTTTTACCAGTTATATTATTTACATTATATTTTATTTTTATCCTAGGATGTTTCTTATATAGCAAGCTTTTTCTAATTCTGGTTAATTTAATTCATAAACCCAAGGAGGGTACGTTTCTGGCTGAAATAGGAGATACGGATTATGAATTTTGGATGCTACGCACTGAATTAAAAAAAATAGTCTTATGGCTCATGAGAAATAGCCCCATTCCATGGGCAGATGTCCTTGCTTTCAAATGGTTTGGAATTAAAATAGATTTCTCGAGTTATCTATATGATGCATGGTGTGATGGAGAATTTTTATACTTGGGGAGAAAAGTTGTTGTAGGCCAGGGTGCAACATTGATGAGTTCGATGGTGGTAGGAAAATATCTCGTAATTTCTAAAATATTCCTTGATGATTATGCTCTCATTGGTGGACACACCACTATTGCTCCAGGTACAATCGTTGGAAAAGATACAGTGGTAGGAGCCATCTCAACTACAACTTATAACCAAATAATGGAACCTGGCTTTATTTATATCGGAATTCCTGCATTAAAATTAAAACCAAATAAATACGCTGAATCAAGGCGGGATATTATTGTAAAAAAAGATGTCGATGAAGAAATAAAATTCGATGTCCAACATGAAGTGAATATTGAAGAAGATAAAAGGGAAAAGCTCTAGTGAAAATCTTTAATTAATAAATAAAAACTATAAATATTCTCGTATTTTCTGAGTATTTATTATAATTTTATAGTTTAATCGTGCAATTTTATGACAAGTATTGAAACTATGTTATTAATAATTGGTTATTCAGCTATAGCTCTCTTTATTTACATATTTATTGCTTTTATTGTCGGGACCATAAAAAAGAATAATGGAATTATGGATATTTTTTATGGCCCTGCTTATTTTGTGGTATCTATAACTAGTTTAATCTTGAATATAATACTAACATCAACTTTTTGTATTCGTCAAGTTATAGCAACTACTTTAGTATTATTCTGGGCAATAAGATTAGCTACCTATGTATACATTAGGAATAGAGGAAAACCTGAAGATTATCGTTATAAAGCAATGCGAGAAAGATGGAAAACAAATATAGCTTTGAAAAGTTTCTTTAAAGTATATTTATTTCAAGGAATTATTGTTTTTTTAGTTGATATTCCAGTTTGGTTTACAAACATAAGTGAAAATCCTCCTGCAGTTAGTCTATTAGACTTTGGAGGAATAACCTTGTGGTTAGGAGCCATTATATGGCTAATAGGATTTCTCTTTGAAACTATAGCAGACTTTTCTCTTTATAAATTCCTACAAGAACCAGCAAATCAAGGAAAAATTATGACGAAGAGCGTATGGAAATACTCTATGCATCCAAACTATTTTGGAGAAGTAACTCAATGGTGGGGTCTTTTTATAATTGCTTTAGCAGTTCCATTTGGCTTTTTAACATTTATAGGACCAGCTTATATTACATTTCAAATAATTAAGGTATCTGGTGTAAAACTTCTAGATAAAAGATTTGAAGGGAATGAAGAGTATGCTGCATACAAAAGAAAAACTAGCTCATTTATCCCTTGGTTTTCTAAAAAAGAAAAGAAAACTTAATGAATTTTAAAAATTAATAAATTATAATCTTTAAACTTTTATTTTTTATATTTATATCACTCCTAAAATCAATTGTTTGAAAATCTTTAAATTCAATAATCATAATAATTAAAGAATCAGTAAAAATAACAAAATTAATTCTACTTATTACATATTAACTAAAAAAGCATTGATGAAGTAGGAGATGGAAAATTCGCCTCAAAGTAGTACCAGTAACGAAATCATAAAGGAAGAAATTAATTTACAGTTTCATTGGTATTTATTTTTATTTTTCATTATCTATTTCGGATCCTTTCTAATCCCGGCGATTATATTTATGGTGTATATCATGCTTTTTTATTTACCTTATTTTTTAGATACCAGCAGTTTTCTATTACTTTTCACGCAATTAGAACCACTCTTAGCTTCAATTTTCATGCCCTTGATAATAGTGTTATGCTATTTGATCCATATTTTCTTTGTAGGACTTATTACGAGAGGGATTTGGAGGACCACTGAAAAGATATCCCCTTCAAAAAGCGGAATATTACCTCGAAATATTCCAAGTAAGACTTTAAATTACTACCACATACGTAGTTTTGTAATTAAATATCCAAAAAATGCTGTTATAAG
>JBATUM010000041.1:0-30185 GCA_049671145.1 Promethearchaeia archaeon | reverse complement strand
GAAATACTATGATTGAATAAAAAAATATGGGGTTAAAGATTTATTGTAAAACTAATGTTATCAGACTCGCCTTAAAAGTAACATCATAATCTAAAAGCTTTTACATAAAAAAAATTTTGAAATCTTATAAGATGAGTATTTATCTAATTTTAATCCCAATTTTTTTTTCGAGTATGGTTTATGGCATCATAGGGTTTGGAGATGCACTGATATTAATTCCCATCATTACTCCAATAATTGGAGTAAAAGCCGCAGTAATTTTAGTGAATCTTTGGGGAACATTTCCCGCTTTACTTAACTTTATTAAATATCGAGAATTTTTAGATAAGGGGTATTTCCTCCGATTCTTATCTTTAGGCGTACCTGCTACAATTCTTGGAACATACCTAATTATTAACATTCAAACAGAATGGATAGAGTTAATTTTTGGGATTTTTGTCTTTATTTATTCTTCTTTAAAACTCATTCAATATATCAGAAGTCAACATCAAATTAATACAAAAAATGAAATAAAATCATCATCCCCCCTTATATTTTTTGGTGGATTCTCTTATGGTTTATTAACAGGTTTAATTAGTGCAGTGGGGCCGATAAATGTTGCACTATTAGAAAAGACCGGACATTATAAAGAGAATTTTATTGAAAATTTTGCCGCAATTGGAACTGTATTATCCATTTCAAGAATTCCATTTTATTTCCTTGAAAATTTTTTCCCAAATGAATTAATCTGGGTATTTTTGTTTGCTTTTCCTATAATTTTTCTCGGAACTAAACTAGGTCATAAAATTACACCTAAAATTCCAGTAAAGAAATTTCAGATTCTTGTCTTTTGTTTTCTATTAATAATAAGCATAAAATCTATTATAACGTCTGTAATAAGCTTGCTAATTTACTAATTGAAAAAAAAAAGATTTGAAATGATATTCATAGAAATAATCACATTCCCTTCAATCTAACACCCAATAGCATAAGAAGCCATGCTACAGCAACTAATGCAATAGCTACAATATCACTATATGGAAAGCTTACATACCCAAATAAACAATGATAAAAATAGCAATACCAGCTAACCATAATAAAAAAGATAGGAGTACAGTTAATTTACTCGGAGGAGTCCATGCCACATTTTTTCACCATTTATTTATTCTTTCTAAAAGTAATTCTATGTGTAGTTTATTTCTAGGTTTATTTTTATTTAAATCTTCAATTTTAGAATTATAAATTTTTAATCCTAATTCTTCAGTTTCAATAATTTACTATCAACGTAGAAAAAAAGAAAAAGAGATAATAGTGTAGATTTTCTTATAATGTTTACTATAAAAGTCTTAAGAATCTCTGAATCTGGGATTGAATTAAAAGTAATTGGATATTCCTTGCTCCACCAATAACTTCTTCTATTTTACTTACATCCATTAACTCATCTACGGGTGTGTTTAGAGAAATGCCCCCAAGAAATTGATATTCCGGAAGAATTAAAGAAAGTTAATGCTATTCTAGGTAATGGAAAAAAAATTTCTGATTTTTTTGATATCTGATTTATTTTTTTATTTTTATTTATAATAGATTCTTTATATAATTTAATGAATGAAAAAGATAGTAAGATTAAAGAGAGGAATCTAACTCAGCGAATAATTGATCCATGTACAGGCAGAGATATAACCAGAGAGCACATCAACCAGAGATTAAAGGAATTGGAAAATATTGCAGAAAAAATTATAGAAGTTGCATTACAAGAATTTAGACAAAATCGAAGTAATAAACTACAGATTTACCAACATGCTTACTGGGAAATTCATAATAAACTTGGAATGGGATCAATAGGACCTGCTACTGCGGCTGCTGGGCCGTTAATGGAGGAAAAAAAGCAAAAATTGGCTGAAGTTTTAGAGGTTCAACCTCAAGATATTTTGTAGTTTTTTCTTTTAGTTATTTTTGAGAAATTAGATTATAAGGCATACTCTCTCTATTTTTAGATTGTGTTTCATTAAAAAAATAGATGGTTTTACCTGACACAAATTACAATCTATCCAGCGCAAAAGGTTTGTTAGAAGTTCTCAAACAAGAGATTGAGAAATTTCCTGAGAAGTTGATTAAACTTTTTTCAGATAGAATTAAACGCTTCTCAGATAATGATTTTTCAAAACTTTGGAGAGGATTTAATGAAAGATATATAAGTGTATGTAAGATAAAAGCAAAAAAATCTGGATTCAAGATTCCTGAAAAGGAATTGAATCTTTTAAGAGAAATTTTGATTTCTAAATTTAATATAGGAGCAAAAAATTTAATCTGGATTATTGAAAATTATAGAAATGATAAGATTTCTATAATTAGTTTTGTTTCTAAAATGAAATATGAAATTGTAAAGATTTCAATTGATATTCCAATTACATGGAAAGAATTTAGTTTACTACTAACAGGTACTAATTCACTTGAATCATTATTAACTCACCAATTAAATCCTAATAGCAAAAGGTATAATCAGGGATTTAAGTTCTCAAGAGAGAGATTAGAAAATTTTAAAGAATCTATTACTGATAATTTTGTAGAGGAAAGTAGTAATCTTATCAAATTAATTGATATTTATGAGGAATTAAATCCAGATTTAAAAAATTATATCCACCAAAATTATACAATACATAATCCAAACATATTTACAGTTATTAATTCAGAAGAAAAAGCATATTGGTTAGGATTTTTATGTGCTGATGGTCATCTGAATAAATACAACAGTATTCGTTTTGAGTTATCAGAAAAGGATCAAGAAAGAGTTTTTAATTTTGCCAAATTTGTTGGTTTAGAATTAACAAGATTAAATCAATTACATAGATTACATTCTTTTACTGGAGAAAAGCCTAAATGGGTTAAATCTGTTCAAGCAGTATTTACTTGCAAGCCTATGGCAGAAGATTTAATAAAAAATGGATATTTTAATTCAAAAAATTTTAGGAGCCTTCCTCCTTTCGTTTTAAATTCTATAAAAAAAGCTAAGGTTAAAGCTACTAATGATGGATTTTTATGGGTTAATAACCATGATGCTAAGATTGCTCTTTCATGGCTTTTAGGGTTTTATGATGGTGATGGAAGCTATGGAGGGGGTAATAAAGCTGTTTTATATTCAAGCAATAAAGAGTTATTAAATCAAATAAAGAATAATTTCGATATTCAAAATAAAATTGGCACCCTAAAGGGACAATCAATGTATAGAATTAATATTGGAGTCAACCTATTTGAAGCAATGATGTCTAGCTATAAAGAAAGCATGAGTAGAAAAAGGAAACAATAAAAAAAAAAAAAGTAGAATGTAGGTTTATACCAATCTCATAAATCTTTGAATTTGAGATTGAATTAACAATAACTGAATATTTCTTGCTCCACCAATAACTTCTTCAATTTTACTTACGTCAGTTAGTTCGTCTACGGGGGTGTTATCTTTCGTCTAAGCATCTATCGAAATGGGTGAATTTGTGACGGAAACACCGCCCATATGTTGTTGAACTTCATAGCAGATATCATGCGTTAATTTTGCGGTATAATATTTTCCTTGAGATGAGATAGCTGCAACCCATTTCTCTGCTTCTTTTGAAGGTTTCTCCGCAAAAAGGATTTTATCATCATAAATTGTAGCAGCCTGTAATGCTAATGAAGTTGCAGCAGTAGATTTGGCTAGTAAATCTGCTAGGCCATAACCAACACCTTGATATCGAATAACAGGTTTACCAAATTGTTCCCTTAAGTTTGTATAAATAATTCCATAGATTAATCCAGACCAACAGATGCCAATACCGCTCCCCATAATTCCTAAACGCTCTGGGACCAAGCCTTCAAACAACCTCACATACCCTAATCCATCATCTGCCAATACATATTCCTTTGGAACTCTAACATTATCTAAAATAGTGTGAGCAATATGTACTCGAGGGACTGAATTAATTTTCAAGCGTTCAGTGCGCACTCCAAATTCACTTTTTATCATTGCTTGAACCATAGTATCTCGTGGTTGAGCCTCATCATAAACTCCATAACAACAAAAATAATCTGCTTTAGGTCCGTTTGTAGTATAAACTTTTTCACCGTTATAGATTACCCCATCATCAGTTTTTGTGCATATTGTGGTCATATTTACCGCATCAGAACCTCTTGCAGGTTCAGTAATTCCAATACATCCAATCTTTTGACCTGACATTAACTCATCTTGGACTTTTTGTATTGTATCTCCTGTCCCTCCATGTTGATAGTAATGAAACGTAGGATTACCACATAAAATTCCACTTGCTAATCTGGCAAGTTCGAGCTGAGCATCTAATAAAGAAAGATGTGTTCCAAGCAAAATTTCCTTCTTCATCCCGTATGGCGTAAAGTCTTTCCATTTGTTTATACGCTGTAAATAACCATGTTTTCCTAGCTCAGGAAATAATTCATATACGTCCTTAGATTTATCTATTTTGGGATGGAGTTCTAAGCAAAAATTTTGAAGCTCTCGACAGTATTCTTTTTCTTCCTCATTCAACATTGGAAACACGTTATCATTGAAAATTTTAAATACGTTTTCCAATGTCATCTTTTCATGAATTTTATCATCAATTATTTTCTCTTGCATTTTCATTTTCGTCAACTTTAACTAAAAATAGTGATTTTGAAAGAATTTATTTTAATTAGTCTAAATTTTTTATTGCAATTAAAGTTTAAATAAAAAGTAGAGAATTCAAAGAGCCTTTAAATATTTGTTAAAAAAACTAAATATAATTCTCTTTTATAAATTTTTGCACTCTTTTAATTTCATCTAAATGAGTCTCTTTTTTGCCAAAAATATAGAATCTGACATCCGGTCCTGTACCACTAGGCCTGAAATAGAGTGTAGAATCGTTACTTTTAAGCTGATACATATCAATTTGTTGGTTATTATCAGATAACGCTTGTACATTATAATCTTTTCCCTCAATAGTAATCATTTTACCATCATTCCTCTCAAAATTTTTCATAATTTTGATTTTTTCTTCATCAATAGCATGAATTGTCCGGTTAATTCCTTTTATTGACCAATCAATTGCTTCAGAAATGACATAACCTCTACATATGAGTTCTGTTATTAACACCAAAGCAGGAACAGGGTACTTATCTGCTATAATAGCAAAATCGGTAGTAAAATTATATTCACCTGTCTCATTGCTTTTAGAAACATCCAAAATATTAAGTGTATGACCTCCACTCTCTTCCCAATATACCATTAAAAAGGATTCTTTTTTTATATTTTGAGTTTCCATCAACTGAACGATTTGTTGCTTAAGAGGGGTTGGATTATTAATTTTTATTAAGTTTTTATTCTCATCTTCGAAATAAAGAATTGCGGTAACAATTTTTGATTGATCTACTTCTATTCCGGTAAGAAAATACAAAATAATACCCAAATGTTTATATCCGACGCCAGTTAAGATATTTAAGAAGCTAGTGTTATCTCCTCTTAAGTCACTTGGAACAGTTCGAACATTTATAATTTTTTTATTATAATCCTTTGCTAATATATTATGCATTGCTGAGTAAATCTCATTTGGGATATAAAAGAAAAATTCTCCATTTTGTTTAACATACAGGGCGATTCTATCTCTATCAGCATCTAATAACAATGCTAAATTTGAATTGACTTGGTTCATTATTTGTTGTAGTTTTAATTCGCGAATTTCTTTTAGTGGATTCGGTGGATTAATCTCTTCTTCTATTAACGTCACATTTGCTCCAAGTTGTTTAAATAGGTTAACAATCCCTCTGGCTTTACCCAGATATGGCCAAATGACAATATTCTTCCCTTTTAAACTCTTTATTTCTAAAATTCTTGATAAGAGTTTAATGGTATAATCATTATTTAATTGTTCAACATCAACTTGAATGGGGCTATATTTGGATTTAAGGTAAATTTCATTAACCTTTAATGCCTTCTTTGAAATTTCTTTGAATAAATCACCTGACATTGGAATTGGATAATCAATGTAAAATTTAATTCCATTCCAAGAGAAATTATTGTGAGATGCGGTTAAAACGATTATTAAATTAATATCTTCTAATAATACGACTGAGGCAGCACCATAAGGTGATGATAACCTCGATTCTTTAGGATCATCTTTTTGATAAAATATCTCATAACCGTCGTATGCAAATATTTGAGAAGTATAATCTAGTAAAATATTTCTACTTGGGCGATCATCCGTAACAATTAAAATTTTTAAATTTTGAGCTTTTTTCATTTGTTTAAATACTTGACTAATTGCTTTAAAGACTCTTAGAAATAAAAATAATTTATGTTTAGTTAAAACATACCTTTTATTACCATTTTCTTCTATTATATTAAGAATTTGAATTCTTAATCCAGAAGTTGGAGCAACAAGAGGATCAATTAAATTTATTTCTTCTTCACTTAATTCTGGTAATTTTAAAATACTAAAATCCTCATGGGTTTCAATCTCAATATCTTCAATTTCAAATTTAAGCAATTTCATAACCTTCCAAGTAATAAGTTAATATCGAATAGTATTTAAAATATTAAATTTTTTATGGATTTCTTTCTAAACACGTACGATTAATAAACTAGAGATTTCAATTTCAAAATCTAATATAATGTTAGCTTAGGGGATATATTTTATTTATAGCTTCCCTTAAAATAGCATGTATTTTTTCTCTATATACCGGATTGATAGCAATCATCCCATGAACCTTAATTGAAGGGTGCCTATCAGCTTCCGAAATTAGTCTCTCACAAAATTTAGGAGTTAACCGATTAGGCAAATCTTGCTTATTTGCTATACCTATTACTAAAGTATTTTTATAATATTTATCCAAAATATCTTTTATTATTTCTTTACTATAATTAACATTTTCATAACTAGAATCTAAGACTAGAAGAGCCACATCTGTACTATCAAGGAGGCTTTTCCATAATGATTGAAAATTATCTTGTCCTGCAAAATCCCATAATACGATAGAGCGATGAATATCATCAAATCCATCATAAGTAGTAATATCTACATTTATAGTTGGAACATATTCTAAGTCAATGTCCTTACCACATATAAGGTGTAAAAGTGTTGTTTTACCAACTCCACCTGTTCCTATAATTGAAACTTTGATGGCTCCAAGAATGGTGTTATCTATTTCTCTTTCAAATTCTGTAAAAATAGCGCGATTTCCAGACCAACTACCATTAGAAAGGATAGCACCATATTTTTCTATAAATTTTCTTCTTATAGTAGTAATTTTTGAATTAACATTAGCATCATCCTCATCTAAATCCGCACAGACTACAATAATTATCTCATCAATAATCGTATAATAGTATTTAAATTCATCAGTTGCAGTTGATCTAATCTCACTTTGACTTATTTCTTTTATAAACCCTGAAAAAGCACTTAAGAAACCCGCTAAGAGATCTCTATCTACATCAGAACTACCATAATTCCTAAATAGGAATGATTTTCCATCTCTGCTTAAAATATTTATATATTGTATTATTTTAACCACACAGTCTCAATCTGTAAAAATTTTAGATAAAAAAATATTTGAAATAAAATTTAAGTTCTATATAAGGTAATAAATATTTAAAATAAAAATTGATCTTTTTGTTAGATCCTTATCAATTTTTTAACTCCGCCGAATTATATTTAATATACTTTTTAGAATAAGGTAATTATATGTCAAATGCTAATGATTTTGATGAGCAAAATATTATTAATTCCATTAAAGAATTAAATGAAAAAATGAAATCATTCTCATCAATCCTTGAAAAATTCGGATTAGATATTATTACTAAAATGGGACAAACGAATCTTAAAGTGAATATGCTAACTGATAAAGTGAATGAATTACATAAAGTTACTCTGGATATTAAGAGTTTATCCCCTCAATTGAATAACATTATTGAAAATCAAAATAACTTAGAAAACGAACTTGATCTAATTAAATCATTAATCATCAACTTGAGGAAAATCTCTACTCAACCTGAATTAGCAAGTAATGAAATACATAGAGATGAAACTGTTACTGACAAAAAAGAGACAATAATTGAAAACTTGAATAATTTAAAGCAGGAGTTGACAACATTAAATGACCCTCAAGTTGTAAAATCCACATTAGAAAAAATAAAGGAAGATATATTTGATTTTACAGGAGGGCATCGAATTTGCAACGAAATTTTGAAAGTCGTCAATCGTTTAAACACAGTAAAATCGCTTTCTGTCCAAATCGATCAAGAAAATCCTAAATCTGAGACCATTGAAAACCATCTAAATGAAAAAATAACTTTTTGGATAAACAAATTAATGGTTAAGGATAAGTAAGGAGTTTAAAATATTTTTATAAAATTTTAGATAATTAATATTTTCTGTAGTCGACATGTGGGAGTTTTTCAATTGGATACGGAAGAGTAGCATCGCTAGGAATAGGATCGATGTAAAATTTCCGGAATTTTTGAAGCTGCATCCTACAAACAGAATTTTTATGATCATATGCCGGATGGTGGACCATCTTAAACCAGATTTTCTTTAAAGATTCTTCTCGTATATTACCAAAAGAAATTGGTGTAAAATCACAAGGCGATATCTCTCCATAGGCTGATGCATACAATTGAATATTTCCTGCTAAACACCCAATTCCAGCGAGATATGCTTCTAAAGAATTTTGCCATGCTTGCGATGAAAGCGGAGGAATTGTTCCTTTTCTAAAATGTTCAGCAGAATATAGGTGAATTTCTTCACGCTGTTCTGGAGTAAGAATTTCATTTGTATTTTTCAACATACTTCCTGTAGGAACTCCATCAAAAAGAATTATATTTTGAGCACCAATTTTCATTCCAAACTCATGTAACTTTTTATACATCTTTCTTTCAGTATGTGAACGGATTGCGTAAGAAGAAAGCCCTACAAGTATTCCTTTTGCTTTTGCTTTCTTAAATCCCTCAATAGCGGTATTAAAAAGTCCGGGCATCCTTCTTAAATTATCATGTTCTTGGGAATCTGGGCTATCAATACTGACAAAAAGAGAATAAAGGCCAGCATCGGCTAATTTTTCTACATTTTCATCAGTAAGATATTGTCCATTTGTAAACATTATAGGCATTGCCTTTTTCTGATTCACATGAGAAATAAGTTCGAATATATCTTCCCGAAGGAGAGGTTCTCCTCCAGTAAAGGCAATTATGGTCACTCCTAATTTTTGTGCGTCATCAATAAGTTTTTTAGCTTCTATTGTAGTAAGCTCTTTCGTATCCTCCTTAATATGTTTCCCTGCACTACAATGTACACATTTGCATTGACATCTATATGTAACCGCAAAAGTCATGGCTATAGGAAAAGAATAACCAAGTAAGAAGTTTTTTACGAGTCCTTTCAGAGCTCGAATCATTGGGCCACTTCCAATGGGTGGTGCAAAGGTGTTTGAAACAGTCTTCCCTTTCCATTTTCCGACTATAGTGTTTTTATAAAAGTTTGATTGAAAAAAAATCATTACAAGTATACTAAGTCTGTCAATAAGAGGATTTAAAAGTCCAGTACCAATGACTTGACCAGTTTCAAGCCTTTTGTAACTAATCATTTTTCTGCCCAAGAACTTCCAAAAAATTTGTTCCATTTCTATGGACATAATTATCCTCTATAAACTCTTTTTAATAATCCTTATCCTTTCATCTTAATAAATGTTTCCAAATAGCATTTATTACAACTCTATTAAATTTTTCTTTAAAGATTCATCTATACTAATAGTAATTTAATTGAAAAATTAAATAACAGTTAGCCTTAACCTAAAAAAATAATTGGAGAAAATATCAAATATGATCTAATTATATACACTAAGTGACTGAAAATCGAATAGTATATGAACTAAAAGTAGTTATTAAAATATTAATATAAAAAATATTTTGTGTGCTAATTCAACTATTTCATGAAAAGATGTAGTTAATCTAATAAAAATTTCGAAAATTAATAACTAAATAAACTAAACTCTTAAATATAGTAATCTAAATAATCAAAATCATAAAGGAAATAGTTATTAAAAAGGATTATTTTAATTCTTCCTTGGATTTATATACTAATTCTGCTATTTTATGAAAGATAAGCTTTACGTTATCTCCTTTTAATGCAGAAGTTTCGAAGTACGGAGCATTTAATTTTTCAGAGAGATGTTCTGCCATTGGCATAATAATTTTTCGATCATCTTTCAAATCTATTTTATTACCGATTAAAATACGGGGAATTCCACTAAGCCCGTATTTCACTGCAGTCGAATACCAGTTATTAATATTAGAAAATGTGGAGCTCCTCGTTATATCGAAAACTAGGATCATACCATCTGCTCCATTAAAATACGGTCGATGTAACATATAAAATTGAGGTTGCCCTGCCACATCCCAGAACATCAAGTTCACTGTGGCATTCATATCCTCTAGATCGACTGGCTCTTTGACAATATTCACACCAACTGTGGGTAAGTAACGTGCTTCCATTTGTTTCGTCACAAATTTATTAAGAAGGCTTGTTTTTCCTACAGCAGGATCTCCGATTACAATTACCTTATAAATACTCTCGGTTCTGCCTTGAAACACAATATCGCTATTACTCATAGTTCACTCTTTTTGAGATTAATTTTATTGATTATATTAAATATGTAGTTCAAATTTAAAAATTTTAATGATTCTTCTCAATTTTTAAAGTTTATGACTTTTTTCACTTGAAACTGTGACGTTTTACCTTTTTCTCTTGAAATGAAATAGATTTTATTCATTGTAAATTTTATTTCATAAAACTTAGTTTCAATTTGCTGAATAATCTCAAGTAAAAATTTTTTTCCTTTAATTTGTCCAACGCTTAAATGAGGGGTAAAGCCACTTTTATATAAATTCGCATCATTACAGTCAGGTACAATCATTTGGATTTTATTCTGAAGGTTAATAATCGAATCTTGTGGTTGTGGCGCAAGCCATATTGTAAAATTTTGGTGACCATGATTAAAAAATTTAAATGATTTCAATTTTATTTCAAATGGTTTTATTTCCTTACATACTGCTGAAAATTCCCGTTCTAAAGTATTATATTCTGATTCTGACCGAAAGGGATATATCAATGAGATATGGGGCATCCATCTATTAATCTGACGGTCATATTGTTTTCGAATTTCTTGTATTGGTTCCCACTTATTTTTGGGAGGAATTATTACAACAGCTGAAGTATGTTCTTTATTCATAAAACATGGGAAAATAAGAAAGGGGAATTAAAAGGTTTTTATTTAATCATTGTTATTTAGTTAATGATTATGCACATTAAACATAGACATTATATTCAGAAATCTGAAATTAAAGCCCTAAAAGAAGATGTTTTAAAGCAATATGACGAGACATTTTTGAACCAAATATTTCCCAAGAAATGTAGTATTGAAGTAATTCAAACAGAGAAGGGAGATATATTATTTGTTATTAATAAAGAGTTAAAGCTATGGAAAACCGAAGAAGATGGCTATATACCTGTTTTAACTTTTCTGTTGAATAATAAAGTTAAAATTAAAACTATTGTAGTTGATATGGGGGCTATACGCTATGTTGCGAACGGAGCTGATGTTATGCGTCCTGGAATTACTCAAATTGACCCCTCTATTAAAAAAAATGATATAGTGCAAATAGTCGACGAAACACATGATCGTGCTATAGCCGTCGGAAAAACCATGTATAATGCCAAAGAAATCGAGACGAGGGATTCAGGCAAAGTCGTAAAAAATTTACATACTATTCAAGATGCAATATGGGAATTTGAAAAGGAGTTTAGATAAATTCGTCTCTTAGGATTGGTAAAATGATCTCTCTTTGTTGGATTGAAGAATTATCAAAATATTTACTTTTAGTATCACAAGAATCAAATTGATAATTCTTAAACAGTACCACAATCATTCTCAAACCGCTTTCACAAAATTCTCCTTCTTCGCTTCCTTCTGTGTGTTTCATTAATTTTATGATGGAATTCATTTTCCAGAGGATTTTTTCGTTCTCAATGTTATTGGTGTTAATGAAAGCATCATACAAATTCATATAAAAGTCATATTCGCTAATCATTTTTAATATTACCTTCCCTTAACCCATAGTCCCTCTTCTATTAACTCAAAAAATAGTAATCACTTAATATTTTTAAACCAGACTTTTTCATCCAAATATCGTTACCATATAACAAACTTCCACTAGAAATTTTTTTAGGATGACCCCAAATAAATCTTTTTTAGTAGTCACTTCTATTGATTTTACTTTGTGATTTAAATACAAATTATCAGTTTTTTTGATAATGAGTTATCTAAGTAATATAAGAAGAAATAAATCTAATACATTAGAATTTACGTAATATCGAGGTATACTCTCAATAACACATTATTCTATAATTGAAATTTATCTTATATCATTTGGATAATACTCAAGGGGTCATAATACCATATATCAAGATGACTCCACAGTATATATACAAATAAAACGAAAAGGATGTGTGTGTGATAATATGAGTATGTATAGAAGTTATCTTCTAAAGAATCAATTTTGGGCAAAAAAGGGAAATGAAAAAGGGGCCGATTTAAGCGGAGAGAAAATATTCATTAAACACGATTCTGAAATAGGTGGCATTTATGCAATCATTAACAGTAACGAGAGAAAAGGAGTAAAGATAATTGTTAATGGTGAAGAGCATTGGTTTAATAACTTTGATAAGTTAGATACATTTTTAAGCCGATTAAAGCAGAGAGAAAATGATTTTATAAAGATTCTTAGAAGAAAAAATATATCTCAGAAACTCAGGAGATTAGATATTTAGAGTTATCTTTCTTTCAATATTTTTCATTTAATGTAATAATGAAATAATTGATTGATAAAAAATAGATATATTAATGAAAAAATTTAAAATCAAATTATACTATAAGTTATTTCTCTTGCTTATCCTTAGATCTTTTGTCTCTAATTTTATCCATGAATTCAGGTGTCATGATTTTTATACCTTCTTCCTTAGCAGCTTCAACGCAACCTTTTATTGCCATTTTAAGAAAAATTCTCGGCACTTTTATTAACTTTTCACAAGCCTCTTCAGTCCATTCAATATCAGGTTCAATCCTTCTAGCAGCATACATTACAGTATTTATGGTAGTTCCTTTTTCTTTTGGAATTTGCTCTGAATATGGATCAGTGTGTTTACAAAACCAAAAATTGATATTATCCCTAAATCCAAAATCAAGTGGCATACTTGGAAATCCCTTGCCTTTAAATAAATTTTCTTTCCATTTATTTTTAAGAAGGATCTTATCAACCTTTAAGATAAAATGACATTCAAGAGTTTCTTCATTGTTTATTATAGGATATTCATCATTCCATGTACATTCAAACACTTGAAATGCTTCCTTAACTATATCTGGATATTGAACACCAAATATCTTTTCTTCTTCTGTTCTTTGAGTGGGGATAAGTGTAAACTTATTGTTTTTCATTTTTTGTTCAGTATTTTCTCCAGGGTACCCCAACAACACGCAATTCTTCAAGTTTTTTTTATCAAAAGGAATAAAATTAATTGCACATACTTTTGTACGTTGAATATTCTCCGCTGTATTACTATTTGAACGGGTAGTTAGAATCATTGAATGATTTTCTGAAACTGTATGAGGAAAGCAAAGAGAATAGGGTCCAAGATTAATCTGTGCAGATTCAGATATGGTACTTATTAATACTACCGGCATCGGGAAGAAACTTGATGTCTGATAGAAATTATCTAGAATTCTTATGTTTACAAATTCATTATCATCCATAATTGAGATGATAAATTCTATAAATAAAAACCTCCCTAATATATCTATAATATGTTCAATTATAATGAACAATATTATATTACTGCCAACAATGACTAATTAAAATAAATATTTTCGAATATATTTTATTAAAAAAAAATGTAAAATTACTAATTTATTTCTTCGATGTAAATTTTGGTAGATATATCCCTATGAATAATGATAAACAAGCACCGAATATTATTATCATCCCAGTAGTCATTAAAAGGAAATCCTGAAGTATTCCGTAGACAGTCATATTAATATAATATGCGAGAAAAAGTAATGAACCAATTCCTAATGCTACGAGTTGTACACGCTTTTGAGTAGCCAGTCTTGTTAATTTAAAAAAACTATAAGATAAAGCAGCATAGACCAGGGCTCCATAAAATGTCATTAAAGTATAAGTTATAAATTTTACATGGAATTCTCCGGGAAGTGCCGTCTCATAATTAAGTGGCACCAAAATCCAAATTATTAGAACCATACCAAAAATCAAAGCAATATATTTGCGTACTTTACTTATTTCAGTAAATTGTTCATGAAATAGAATAATAACAAGAATTCCAGCAACAATAAATGCGTTGGCAAACATAGTAGCATCAAAATAGAATTTAGTAACAGTTCCCGCATTGACTACGTCGAGATGCCCAAAGTAGAACAAGATTAAGGCTCCAATAAATGATAAATAATTAAGTGCTAAATATAATGTTGCTTTCTTTTTCTTTCTAATAAAGTTAATAAAAGTGCTTAACATAAAAAGTCCCAATATGATAATAAGGGTTAATGTCAACCAATACATTATTTCATGTTGAAATACTTCCATAATTATAGTTGAAAACTCGTTTTATTTAAATTTTTTTTTTTTAGTAATATGCGATAAACAGGATAAATTAATAGTTATCTTTACTATTTAAATGATTTTTACTAAGTACTATAAGTCCGGGGAGAAAATTCAATTAATGATAAAAATAATAAGTATCTGGATATTTTTTATTAGATTATTATTGATTATCTTTTATAAATTGGTTGAAGTCCGGATTGAAAATGACGTAGCTGTAGCTTAGCACCACGCGAAACTCTAACTTTGGGGATTCGATCTCGATTCTTATATAATTCCGTAATTGCTGCAACAGCATAATCGATATGCGAAGAATCATAAACATTTCGAGGCACTGCAAATCGTACTAAATTTAAAATTCCTTTTTGCTCTTCTGGTGTTTTATTATCCCATTCAAATGCAAATGGTCCAAGTTCGGCAGCTCTGATACCATAATGCCTAATTAATTCAATTGTCAATCCAACTCCTCCGAAATCATCGATTTTCATGTCAGACCCTTCAAAAAATTTATCCATGTTAAGATAAACTGCATGACCTCCCGCAGGGAGAATAACAGGGATTCCGTTATTGGCTAATTTCCGTGCAAACTCCCTTACTTGATTAATTCTCTCATTTAAATATAGTTCTTTAATTATTTCATATAGACCTGTGGCAAGAGCAATTATATCTCGTCCTGATAATCCTCCGTATGAATCATTTCCAAAAGTAAGAATTTGTTTTTCTTTCAACTTAATTCCAATATCCCCATTGGTTGAAAACTTTCGATGGAAAACACCTTGATCTCTAAAAAATAATCCCCCTCCGATATTTGCTAATCCATCTTTTTTAAAAGATATTGTAAATCCATCTGCATAAGAAAACATTTCTTGGACAATAATTGGAATTGTTTTATTTCGATAACCTTCTTCAAAATTTTTAATAAAAATCGCATTTTCTGCAAAACGACAAGCATCAAAGAATAAAGGAATATCAAATTCCTTAGCAATTTGGTTAACTTCCTTAATATTGTTTAGAGAAATTGGTTGGCCTGCAGCAGTATTATTTGTAAGGGTTAAATAAATCAAAGGAATATTATTAGATCCTTTTTCTTGAATAAAAGATTTCAATTCTTGAATTTCCATATTTCCTTTAAATGGGTTTCTAATATCCATTTGATCAGGTGGGAAATCCTCAAATAAATCGTTTGAAAATATATTTACAGGATTAATTCCATTAGCAGAGATATTGGCTTCAGTAGTATCAAAATGACCATTGTTAGGAATATAAAACTCACTTTTTTGATTTTTCTCTTTTAGAAGTGGAGCAATTGTTGAGAATAATAGATATTCTGCACAACGCCCTTGAGGTACTAAAAAAGCATTAGGGCGTGTTAATTGGTGTACACCCCCATTCACAAAACCATTTTCATATGAAGCAAGATAAAGCTCGTCCATTAACTTTTCAATATTTGTTTCTCCTGAAAAAATTAGATTAATAGTTTTTTTAGGATTATTTCCTCTTTCAAATGTATCTCTTATAGCATCCAATAGAACATAATACCCTTTATTGCGTCCATATGCTTCATCTCCATGAAATAAAGATGACCACTGTAAATCTGTCATAGTAGAAGTTCCACTATCAGAAAGGAAGTCTAACACCAACATATCTGCAGGAAAAGAAAACATGCTGTATTCCGTCTCTCTTAAAGCATGCTCTCTCTGCTCTTTAGTTACTTCTTTAATGTTTCTAATAACTAATGATCGTTTAGTGGGCACTCGGACTCCCAATTCATGCATAGATCTCATTTTATTAACCAAATAGAGTTATTTATAAAGATAATTTCACATAAAAAAAAGAATACTACTTCAATATTTCTAAATAATTAAGAGAAGATATTAAAACTTTCTACATTATTTTATTATTTAATTAATCCCTAAATGAATAATTCTCATAAAAGAGAAAACTAAATATTTGAAAAATGAATAAAAATATTAATATTTATATTTAGAAACATCTCAATTAGTTATTAAAATACAAAATGAATTATTATGGAACTTCCAGATTATATAAAAAATCGTTATTGGAAAGATTATTTGCCTCCTGGTATAACTCTAGAAATAGATATTCCTGAAGACATCTCTCTAATAGATATTTTCAGAAACGGTGTTGAGCAATATGGGGATAAGGTATCTATGGATTATTATGGAAGAGAATTTACTTTTAATGAGATGGATCTTCTAACAAGGAGATTTGCAAGTGGATTATATGATTTAGGAGTAAAAAAAGGTGATGTGGTTGCAATTTGGTTGCCAAACGGGCCATATTTCAGCTTTACATATTTTGCTGCTCTAAGTCTTGGAGCAACCATAACAGCTTTAAGTCCTTTGTTTGTAGCACGTGAAGTCTTATATCAACTCGAAGATTCTGGAGCATCTTTTTTAATTATGATTGACAGGTTTTTTAGTCAATATGAACGTGTACAGGATAAATTAAATTTAAAAAAAGTAATAGTTGTAAATGTTGAGGGAAAAGTTCCAGATATCCCAGAAACTGAAAAAGTTATCCATTTTAATAGTTTAATGGAACGAAGTCCTGAACCTCTTTCAGATTCAATATTAGACATAGAAATTGATTACAAGAACGATATTGCCGTTATTCAATATACAGGAGGAACTACAGGACTTCCAAAGGGTGCTTGTTTATCACATTATAATGTAATCGCAAATATGTATCAAATGATGCAAATTACTAATTATATGAAAGAGGAATTCATTAAGGACGAGATTATTGGTGTATCTGTGCTACCCTGGTATCATATATATGGACAGACTTGCGAACTCGCTCAACCACCTCTAGTCGGTTCGAAAGGTTATGTTTTAGCTACTTTCGATATTCCAAAAATTCTAGAAATAATAGAAAAATATAAACCAAATTTGATGCTTGGTGTTCCTACTATGTTTATAAATCTTCTAAATTATCCTGGAAGCGAGAATGTTGATTTTAGTAGTTTAAAATATGCAAATGTTGGAGCTGGATCTTTACCTGCTGAAATTTTTAAAGCATGGAAGGAAAAAACTGGTTTTGAGATGGGAGAAGGATATGGTTTAAGTGAAACAAGTCCGACAGTTACAAACTCTCCACCCTGGGCAAGAAAGAAATCTGGTAGTTGCGGTCACCCTGTAGCAAATACATTGGTGGGAATAATTGATGAAAATTTAAATTTTCTGCAAATTGGAGAACCTGGAGAATTAGTTGTCTCAGGACCCCAAGTTATGTTAGGATATCATAATAGAACAGAGGAGAATAAAATGGTACTCTTTGAAACAGGAGGTTATAGATGGTTTCGAACAGGAGATTATGCGAAACTTGATGAAGAAGGTTATATTTTTATACTTGATCGTGTTAAAGACATGATAAAATATAAAGGGCACAGTGTCTATCCTAGAGAAATCGAAGAGGTATTATACGAACATCCAGCAATTTTAGAATGCTCCGTATTTGGAATCCCAGATCCCATAAAAGGTGAAGAAATCGCAGCACATATTATTCTTAAACCTGAGTATAAAGGTAAAATTACAGAGCAAGAAATAATTAATTGGACTAAAGATAACATGGCAGCCTATAAATATCCTAGAATTATAAAAATTGTACGATCCTTACCAAAGAGCGCTGTTGGGAAAATTTTAAGACGAGTTTTACGCGAAAAAGTACAAAAAAAGAGAAAACATTAAAAAAATAATATATTTTTAATCCATTAGATAATTCCTATATTTTTATATTAGCTCTAGGGATATTTACTGCGAACTTTTTTTTTTTAATATTACTTGGTGTTTACCTTCGAGATTTGAGTAATTCAGCTCTTTCTTTTAAAATTGTTTTAATTTGAGTTCTATCTTTTGGAAACCATTTTATTGCCAGAAGCCATAGTATCACTCCTGGTATAATGCATAAAATGACTACTATTACTGTTATTTGATAATTTGTGCCTGTAAAAACTAATAGAACTCCACATAATAAAGGTCCAATTCCTCTCCCAAATTGTTCTAAAAATTGATTCCATGAAACAATTTGACCTTGTGCTTCAGGTAAATTAATTTGTTGAATAACAGGACTCTGATTTACTATATATAATGAAAAAATAGACCTTGATGTAAAGAAAAGCGCCCCCATAATCCACATCGTGGGTATTGTCATTATGTAAGCGATATTTTTGCCCTGTTCTGGTGTTAAGGGAACCCAAGGAAGGAAAAAGAAAAGAGCAAAAGTTACCAAGCCACCAATTATAGAAATTACAATAATAGGTAATCTTTTTACCGGATCTTTCATAGCAATCTTATCACTAACCCTTGATAAAAATATCTGACCTATAAGTCCTCCTGTTAAACCAAAAACAACCATAAAAACACCTATTGAAAATGGTGCGAGATTATATGGAGGGTTTTGGACATAGTTTAATATTAGAAAATTTAAACTGCTCATAAGAATACACGTAAAAATTCCTTCAATGAGAGCTACAGAATTAGTCTTACTAAGCATTGTTTTGCGCATCATTTCTTTATTTATTTGAAAATCATACTCTATAGAATCATCTTGAAGTACATGATATAATTCCTCTTGTTGAGCACCTCTTTTTGGCTCTTCATTTTGAATAGCAAAAATCAAACCCCCAATAAGAATGGAAGCACCTATACCCCAAAAGAATTCTCTCCAAAGGCCATTTTGGAATAAAAGAGTCGCTATTAGCCAACCTATTATATTAGTAGTATTAAGTACTATTTGATATACACCAAAAAAACGAGAACGTCGATCCTGGGCTACAACATCATTAGATAATGAATTGATAGCTGGCCATGAACCCCCTGCAAAAAACCCAAAAAGAGCAATAAATATAAAGAAATACCACCATGTATTGATTTCATCACCATAAACCGCAAATCCTAATAAAAACATTGATATTCCACGAAAAATTGAAATTACAATAATAATCTTTTTACGGGAGTATTTATCAATAAGTTTGCCAAAAAGCAACCCTGCAAAAGACGAAGACCATGATAAAGTGGTATATAATATTCCCATTTCTAAAGCATGAATCTCTGCTAGATCATTTGGCCAAATAATTAGAGCAAGAGGCACTACTAAAACAATAATCGCTCCATATGCGATACTTTGGAAACCGTTTAGTAAATATAAGGGCCAAAAGATGCGATTGAAACTAACTTTTTCTTTTGATTTACTTTTAGACATATAATTGTAAGGAGTATCATATTATAATATGAATTGTAAAATGAGTGTTGTAATTTTAAGATATTGTTAGAATAGGTTTATTCATTTTTGTAAGAAAAGGAACTTATTCCTTAATTTTCCTATAAAATATTAAATAAACAATAAAAGTAAAGATCGAAAGGATTGCTAAAAAGAAAAATGTTATATCAACATTTAATTCTGCAATTAAGCCAGTAAGGATGGGTGCTAAAAAGAAGCCAATCCCAATCATTATCTCAAAATAAACACTATATTTGGATGTATTTTTGGCAATATTTTTGAAAATGGTTAATTTAAATGAAAGTGCATAGTAAAATGAATTAAAACTACCAAACAAGCAAAATAGAATACCAAAAATTATGATATTTTGATTTAATCCCATTAATATAAACGATATAATTACAATTAAATTTGAAACTAATATCATCTTTTTTATTTTTTTAACATTAAGATCCATAGTTTTGGTAAGTGTAGCTGTTTGGGTGCTCATTCTAAAGAAATAAAATAGATAATTGGTGAATAATGGAAAATTTAATAGTTTTGATTTTATTGGATAGGCAAGACCTAACCCTCCAATTAAGAAACCATACACACAGATCATCACTAAAGGTAAGAAAACTGGGAAAGAAATATCCTCACGATTAGGAATAATTTTCACTCTTTCATCAATAGGGACAATTATTTCTTTATCAAGATTATTTTCAGGTTCTTGAATTAAAAACGCGAAAATTAAACCACTTGTAGCAAATAATAATGAAAAAATGAACATCAGAAGAATATTTTCGATGAAAAATAGCACAATTGTGCCTAATACAAAACTAAATATTCCTCCAAAATTCCAAGCTAGACTATATCGTTTCATCAATCTATCTTTTAATAAATCATTTTGATTATACTCTTCTAATTTTGATATTGTTGAAACTGCCGTCATAAGAACTGGCCAAAAGGATCCCAAGACAATTCCATCAAGAATTAAAAGGACATATACAATTAATGGTTCTAATGTAAATTGTATAGTTATCTGGATTAGTAGAAATCCAATACAAGATAGAATAATAGTCAATTTTACTCCAATTTTTTTATGGAGATTTTTAAATATTAAGGGTGAAACTAAGTATGACATGGCGGTTCCTGATGTAATAACTCCAATAATTCCTGGTTCTAATCCTATATCAAGGTAATAAAGTGGAATTGTTAAACCGATTGCTACCCCTAAAGCGACTCGCATAAACGCAAGAAAAAGGATGGGAAAAACACGATATTTCTTATTTTCCATTATCTTTTCTTCAATAGTATTTAAAAACTATATAGAGAAGTCTTAAATTCGTAAAAAAGTTTATTAAAATTTATGTAAGGACCCATTTCCATTAAAAAAATAACACTAATTTTAAAAAAAAAATAATAAAAAATTCTAATTTATGCATTAGAAATCTTTTGTTCTGCACCAATGATTATCTCGTTATAATAGTCTAAATAATTCTCATTTACAATGGCGCGATATCTAGAGATAAATTCGGTGATTTCACGCATTAAAGATATGATATGCCTTGGATCTGTAAGAACGTCCAGTCTTTCCCGGAATTCTATTAATTTTTCTCTCACACCTCGAATAATCTGTTCTTCTACATCAATAGGAAAGTATTTGTTTACAATCACACCCGCATTCTTGAATGCAGAAATTTCACCATCAAAAGTTTTAATATTTTTGTGATACGCTGTCTCAAATTCATCTGAAAACTTTTTAATGCGTTTATGAATTATAGGTAAGTCCTTTTCTGCCAATAAAGCAATAGTTGTATAATCCCCATGTTGCAATATTACTTTTTTATCTTCTTGATCAACAGTGCGGAGAGATTTTTTACTGCCTGTAGCTTCACGTACAAACTGTGTAAGAGCAGCTATCATTCCAGATATAAGAGCAGGGTCTTGAATCTCAATTCCAAAAGAATATTCAAATAAGCTTAATCCGTCTTTAGTAAGGACAAATAGATTTTTTAATGATTTTTCCCAATTTCTCATCCGGATTTGTCTCCTCAGGACCAGAGTAAGTGAAACAGCTGCAAGGGCAGCGGCTATAGAGACACCTATAACTAAGATTAAATTTAAAGGCGTTCTTACTTCAATCTGAGCTGTATAATATGCAATTTCTTTTCCATTCGTCCAAAAAATCTCTGCTTCATAAAATCCTTCTAAATAAGTAGAATCCAAATTAATTTCAGAGCTAATTAGTATTCCGTTTACTGCACTTAATCCAGTATCGTTAAGAATTATCGACCCAGAAGGAGATTTTAATATGATTTGCCCTTCTCCTCCAGACATAGGTTGATTAAAAGTGTTATATATTTCTGCTTCTAGCTTAATAGTTTGTCCAAGTTCTAAAGAACTTTTATCCACAAACTGCGTCCCGGATTGTGCTTTAAAATTAATTTTATTACAATAATTTGGCGAATGGAATATTCCGGTATATATTCCACGCTCTAAAGGAGGACCGAAAAAGAATGTCACTCCGTAATACGATTTGTTATACAAATCCATTGGCCCAAAATAGATTTCGTTCATTGGTATTCCATCTGGATCCAAAAATTGTACAAAATCCCAATCTCTTTCGAACAAAAATATCGGAGGGGGCCATCCAAATGATATTTCTTCGTAATAATACTCTATTGTCCATTCATTGAAATTATTATCAACACTATAGGTTCCTGTTGCATTAACAAGGTGAATGTAATACATCTCTATATATACTTCGAGAGTTGGAATGGTTTGGTTAGTTATAACAGTGATATTTATGGGGGCGTTTATTTGAGCATCGAGAATATATGGTAAATACGCCTCATAACCCCAAAATCCAAAAGAACTCCGTTGATAGATAGGGATTATTGTTACATCATTAATTATATACTTAAGATCTACTAAAGCAGGGTTGATAAGCTTTTTATAACTGAAAAAACATAATAAATCCGCAGTGTTATCATTAATGAATGGTAACCAGTGCGCACCATCGAATCTGAGCGTTAATCCTTTGTTGTAACTAGAGTTCTTATATTGTTCTGCTTTCCAAAAATTAAAAGGTATTCCACCTCCATCCTCAACCTTTTCATCCAATATATGAAAAACGAGATTATACTTTTTACCAGGTTCAAAAATATTAGCTCGGGGAAAAAATGGTTTCCACTCATCAACTGTTTTTCTTGATTCCCATTCCCACATGACATCAATTTCTTCCTCAAATGTCTCATTAAAAATATGTAAGACCATTATATAATGATCAAATTCTGGAGTCACAATCAAACTGTAATTCAAGTATAGCCAAATTACATCAATTGAATATAAATCATGAGCAGTAAATTGTTGAGAAAATAAAATAGAAGGAGTAGGGCTAAATTGATTAGTGAAATTATCAGCTATTACATAATCTCCAGAACCAGATTCGTTTATAATGTTGTCTGCGTATATTTCTAATCTGTTTAAAACAAATTCTTTATTGTTCACAGACATATTATGAGACACAATATTTGTGCTTCTGTTTTGATTCCACCACGAACTCCAATTTGAATTAAATTCAAAATAAACAAGAGAAAGATCTCCATCATAACTCCCCGAAATATTATCCCCAATACCATTTGAAAGTGATAAAGTAGAGGTTGAATTAGGTAAAGCTTTAAGGTTATAATCTTGATCAAAATACATATTGAAAATTTGATTTATAAATGGTGATATTGATAAAAATAGAACTCCTAATAATAGATAAAATTTCAATTTTCTTTGCAAATTAAAAACCTCTTAATATTATTAGATAAGATTCAGTTATTTAACAACGTAGTAACAACTCCAATATTTATAATTTTCTTCGGTAATACAATTGAAATTAGATATGTTGTAAAGAAAATCGTTTTCTAAATGATTCAGAAATTGCATGTATTAAATAAATTATATGATTGACTTTTTGTTTTTTTGTTTTTGTTTTTTGTAGAAATTTAAATTCAGGCTCTATTATTGGAAATTAAGTCTATTTTCAAGAAAATTATTACATACTTTATAAAGTATTATTTTACTCATTATCTTTTTATATAAAAGAACACTTAAGTAAAGATAATTCAACCACTTTTCAATTATATATAACGATAATTAAATAAAACATCCAGATGCTCATGAATAGCGATAATCAATTAATAAAAAGGTTTCATTCGGGATCAATTCGAGGAATTATTTTCGATTTCGATGGAACACTTCTTGATATAAGCGAGCCGCTAAGAAAATCAATAGAAGAGATTTTCGAAAAAAAAAAACTTGAAGCAGATGTAAATACTACCATTGAAGAAATTGGAGCCCTAATGGAAACTATTCAGGCACTTCCACTTCCTAAGATTTTACTCCAGTCTTTTGAATTAATAAGACATATCTCCTCTCTTCAGTCATTAACCTATCTTAAAAAATTAGAAATCGCAGCAAGAATATTTACCAAATATCTAACATATGCTAAAGAAGCTCCATTTTTCCCAGGTTCCATTGATTTACTGAAAAAGCTAAGTAAATCGTATGATCTATACATTGTTTCTCATAATCAAACAAGAAATCTCATGAGTCATCTAGAAAGAGAAGGAATTGAAAATTTATTTAAGGGAATTTATGGAGCTGATATACTACCTGAACTTAAACCTAGCCCTGAAGCATTATTACCAGTTTTTGAAAATTATAAATCGTGTAAAGTAAATGAGTTTGTAATAATTGGAGATATGCCCTCAGATATCGAAGCAGGACAAGAAGCAGGCGTATGGACGGTAGGAGTATCCACCGGAGTAAGTAAAATAGAAACACTAGCTGGTTGTGAGCCAAGTTTGGTAATAGAATCTTTAACAGATTTTAAAAAAATAATTGATAAAAAATCATTATCAGGATCAGATTCTCAAAAAAGCTTGAAAATTAATTCCTAATTAAATTTAAGATTTCTTTATATTCGTAATTTCTCTAATTCTCTTTAAAATCTTTAATTATTTTTCTTGAGTATAAAATTGACTCTCAATGCCTTTTTCGTCGTTTTATGATCATACTTTCTCCAGTATTATTTTGACCATTATCTTTTTATATAAAAGGGTATTTTAGTAAAGATAATTTACTACGAAAAATTAGTATTTATTAAACTTTTATCCCTTTTTTAATAGTAAATTAGGGATGTTAAAAATAATTCGAATTATTAAAAATCTTGTTTGAAAGAAAATGAGATGAGAAAAATGGAACTAGAAAAATCAAATCAAATCGTTTCGAAAGATTACGACTATGAACCCGCCAAAGTAATGGAAGAAAAAATGAAAGAGGACCTCAAACTTGAGAAAACACACCAAAATGTACTTTACAAAATTTTAAAATACAATCCAATCGACCCGCTAAACGATGTCTACCGGGACATTATCGAACGATTGAACTTAACTGAATTAGAGAAAAAGTTACAATGGAGAGCTGCTAACATCTGGGTAAAATTAGCTCTTCGTACGTTATGGAACTTCAAGGCAGAGTATCCGAAGAAAAACATCTTCCCAGAGTGGGGTCCGGTCGTTCTCGTGTCTACGCATGTAAGCCACCTTGATCCCTTCTTCTGTGGAGGCGCAATGCACCGTCGGATAAATTGGATGAGTAAGCTAGATAATTTCAAAACACCTATAGTTAGAACACTTTTTACTAATTTAAGTGCCTTTAAATTAGATCGCGACAATCCAACACTAGGATGGGAAACTGCTAAAGATCTTTTACGTCAAGGAGAAGTTGTAGGGATTTTTCCTGAGGGTACACGCTCAGTAGATGGTGAATTAGGAGATTTTAAAACAGGTGCGGTAAGATTAGCCATTGAGATGGGTTGTCCCATTGTACCAATGGCGGTGATTGGTTCGAAGAATGCATTACCAAAAGGAAATTTAGTTATGAAACCTACTCAAGTTATTACCCGTGTAGGGGAGCCAATTTATTACAATGATTATAATCTTGAAAGCATGACATATGAAGATATTAGGAGTTTAACGAATGAATTAAGGACTGTTATTTATGAATTACAACAAGGAATTTATGGTAAGGAAGAAGAGGAAATTTCAATTGGTTCGGTAGAAGATATTGAAACAAAGCCTAAATTTAACATAAAAACTTATGCAAAAGATGTATTTAAAGGTATATTACAGCTTATTGATGACTCTTGGTATGCATTAATTATGGCTTTAGAAGACCTTAAAGTAGATTGGAAATTCAAGGAGTCAGTATATATGTTTTCAGCGCAAGTTGTTGATAAATGGCTGGATATAATGGCACCCTATAAAGTTATAGACTTCAATAGTACTAATATTCCAGATAAAGGCGGTTATATTCTCTGTACTAACCACAATTCGGAATGGGATGTAATAATGTTGGCCACACTCTTCGGAATACATAAAAAACGGTATATTTGGCAAATGTCGAAACAATCATTATTTAAGTACCCCGTTGTCAATGCTTGGGTAAGAACGCACTTTGCATTTCCGTTGAGAAGAGGTGCGCACGATGTTGATTCCTACAATTATGCTAAATACTTACTCAGCAAAGATCAAATTGTAACTATTTATCCTGAAGGAACAACTAATAGTGGCGGTGGTGAATTATTAGAAGGCCACACAGGCGCGATACGATTAGCTATTGAAGCTCAAGTGCCAATAGTACTCGTAGGAATAACAGGGACTGAAGATACTTATCCAAAACGTGCAAAAATGCTCAATTTTTATAAAGGAAACATATTTAAAGCAGGCCCAATGTTTATGGAACATAAGAAGTATTGGGGTAAAACAATGCCGGATTATGAAGAGTTAAAGCGTTTAACAGACAATATGATGGCACAAATTAAAGAATTATTGATTTACGATACATCTGGCGCGTAATTTACTCGAGGATTTTTCAAAATGGCAACAAGTTCGGAAAGCGAAAAAAAGAAAATAAAAGTTGGGATACCCAGAGCTCTTCATTTTTATCGTTACTTTCCTTTTTGGAAAAAGCTTTTAGAAGAGTTAGACGTAGAATTAGTGCTTAGTCCGCCAACCAATAGACAAATCGTAGAGCAAGGCGTAACTCATGGGTTTGGTGAGTTATGTATACCCATGAAGATTTATTATGGTCAAATATTAAGGTTAGTAAAAGATCATCCTAATTTAGATTACATATTTGTTCCGAGATATGTTTCCGAAGATAAAGAATCCTACTTTTGCCCTAAATTTTTATCATTACCAGATGTTATTAAAATTTTAGATGATATTCCGAAAATACTAAATTTTGAAGTTAATGTGAAAGAATTTCCTATTGCAACCTCTGCTATTGAGCTTGGAAAGGAATTAGGGAAAAACCAAGCAAAATCATTAAATGCCTATAGAGCTGCCCAAAAATATTTCGATGAATATCATGAATTCTTACGGCAAGGAGTATCAGTAAATTATGGATTGAGATTAGCTCAAAGAAATATTCCATTTAAAATACCAAAGAAAAAACACACTGGAGATATAAGATTCTTACTTTTAGGACATGCTTATAATATTTTTGACACATTTATTAACTTAGATTTCCAGAAAAAATTACTAGACCATGGGGTTGAAATACTCACTATTGAAAATTTACCTGAATTCATTTTTAAAGAACCTGTTATAGTAAATCCATGGGGAGCAAAATTACAAAATTATTGGAAACATGAAGAGGAAATCATGCAATCAATACGCTATTTCTTAAGAAAAGGGCGAGATGAAATAGATGGTGTGATTTTCTTGATCAGTTTTGCTTGTGGTCCAGATAGTTTGATATCAGAATTAATTAAGCGAGATATGAAAGTAGTTGGATTGCCGTTTTTGGAAATTACAATGGACGAGCATAGCGGGGAAGCCGGGATGCTCACGCGAATCGAAAGTTTTGTTGAAATGGTTCGAAGAAAGAGGAAAAAGCTTGGATTAAGTCCAAGAGAAAAAATAAAAATTAAATCAGCTCAAGGTGTATAATACAAATGCTTGTAAGTTTTCCAAATATGGGACCGAACTGGGTTGCTTTCAAAACATTATTCACCGCTCTCGATCTTGATGTAGTACTACCTGATCCAACAAACAGAGAAGCGATAAAAATTGGAGTTAAGCAAAGCCCAGAATTTGTATGTTTTCCGTTTAAAGCCACGATTGGAGACTTTGTGACTGGACTTTTAACTCGAATAGAATCCTTCACTGAAATGATTAAGCGCAAGAAGAGAATGCAAGCTGGAAAAAAGAAAGCGAAAAGAGGAGTGCAATAATCCCAACCCTGTGTTTGATATGAGCGAAGAAAAACTAGCAATACATAAAAGAAAAGTAGAAGCGATCTCTGAAATGGTTAGAAATGCGTACGATAACGCGAAGCCGGGGGAATATTTCTCTCTAAAAAAGGCGAGCGTTTCCCACATGGCTCCACAGCCGGATAACCCGATCTATAGTGACAAGCCGATAGACGTGAGGTCACTTACAGACATTATTGAGATAAACACGGATACAAGGACGTGTATTGCAGAAGCAGGGGTTACTTTTGTTAGGCTTGCAAGAGAAACCTTAAAGTATGGGCTCGTACCGCAATGTGTTTCCGAGCTCAAGGGAATCACGATAGGCGGGGCAGTAGCAGGGGGTTCAGTTGAATCCATGTCTTTCAAGTATGGGGGATTTTTCGATTCCTGTGAAGAAATAGAGATTGTGACAGGAACAGGTGACATAATGTTATGCACGAAAAGTGATAACCATGAAATATTCGAGATGCTGCACGGGAGTTTCGGCACGATTGCAATCATCACGCTCCTGAAGTTCAGACTCGTTCCAGCAAAAGAGTGCGTCCGCATCGATTACATCCGTTACGATACTTTTAGTGAATACATAGAAGCTATCAAGCAACACTACGAAAAGCAGGATATTGAAATGATGGACGGGCTTATCTTCTCCGAGAATATGAACGTACTCTGCGTTGCCAGCTTCGTTGATGAGGAAGAAGCTCCTTACAAGAGTAAATATTTCTACGATATTTATTACAAAAGTGCGATGAAAAGAAAGCGAGACTTCCTCTCCACCATAGATTATTTTTTCCGATATGATGCAGACTGCCACTGGTCGATACGGAATGTTGCTGGAGGAATTTTTGAGAATAAAGTAGTCCGGTATTTAGTAGGGCCCTTTATACTTGGATCGACAAATATTCTTAAGATCAGCGAACGATTGCCATTCTTAACAAAGAAGGGGGGAAAACCGGACGTGATTGTTGATGTCTTCATACCAATCACTCACGCCGAAGAATTTTTCAGCTGGTACTTGGATTTATTTAATTATTTTCCTGTTTGGATCGTCCCGTACAAAATCACAAAAAACAAACTAGAGGGGTACAAGTTCTACCCGGTGCTCAATCAAGACATGCTCGCTCCCATTGAGGATGAGCTATTCATAGATTTTGCCATCTACGGGTTCGAGCAAAAAAGAAAGGGATTTAACTTCTATAAAGCGCTAGAAGAAAAGGTTCATGAGCTCAGGGGAATGAAAACCCTGATAACTCACAATTTCTACGAGGAAGACTTGTTCTGGAAGGTATATAACAAGAAATTATACGATAAAGTGAAAGAACGAACGGATCCCAAGAACCTATTTCGAAACTTGTACGAAAAGACGAATTATAAGAAAAAGACTGAAAAGACGAAAAGACTGAAGGTAGGTATACCACGTTCCCTGTATTTCTACAAGTATTTTCCTTTATGGGAAGGAATGCTTACAAGTCTGGGTTGCGAAGTTATTGTTTCTCCAGAAACAAACAAGGAAATTCTTACCAACGGATCTAGTCAGTCTGCGACCGATTTATGCATTCCCATGAAAATACATTACGGCCATGTCAATTATTTATCGGAAAATCACCCTGATCTTGATTATATATTTGTTCCAAGATTCATTAGTAAGAGTAATGATCATTATTTTTGTCCGAAATTCATTATCCTTCCAGATGTCACTCAGCACTCAGCAGTTTCTAATATTCCCGTTATTGAATGGACTTTTAATGCCAGGGAAAATTCTGTTCTGAAATCAGCAATAGATTTTGGAAAAACATTAGATAAATCAAAAGAACAAGTAAAACTTGCGTATGAGAATGGAAAAAAAAAGCTTGAAGAATTCCATGAGTTGATTGAAGATGGAATTCTTGTTCCTGATGCACTTTACAAAATGTATCCTTTTGAAAAATATCCAAATTATAAGTTTAAGAAAAGATTTCGACCTAAACTTAACAAAGATTATGAAAATTATCCACTTTC
>JBATUM010000040.1:0-7432 GCA_049671145.1 Promethearchaeia archaeon | reverse complement strand
CAATAGCAAAGGAATACTTTCTCGAGACATATGATTCCATTTCAGAAATCATCATTAAAGTAGTTAAACATAAAGATTTTTCAAGAAAGAAATCTATACTTCAAGATTTCCGAACTGATCTAGAAATAATTTTAAATTATGATGTTCAAAAGCAATATAAAATTCAGGAACTTTTTTATGACTTCAATATATCAATTAAAGAGGCAGTTTTTCGTATTAGCAGATTAAAAGAATTAGGTTTTACAGAACTATTAGAAAATAATAAAGTTTTTCAATTAACTGAGAAAGCAAATTTTTTTAAATATGGACTAAAACAGAAAGAGATAAATGAAGATCAAATTAAAACCAATAAAATCCTTGAATCTCTATATTTCTTCTCCAATTTAAAGAATAAATAAAAAAATAAAATTTAGATTATAATAAAGAACAAAACTTCTATGCACTTCCCCAGAAATTGATTCTGTATCCGCCTGCCATTACGCGCCATACATTTCCAGAACGGTATAAAAACACATCAATTCTTCCATGATCGCCATAACAAATATAAGTTTCGTACCAAGAATATGAATTTACACGACTAATATCATATTTTATCCATGTATCATCAAAATGCAGATATATCGCATTTCCGTATATGTGCATTTCACTCGGTCCTGTGTAGCGAATATCCAAATATCTTGATTTTACAGTGCCGTCAAATACTACTGGTTTAGCAGATACGACAGGGAGAACGATATACGATGGATTATCATCGTCATGATGAATTGTATTTTCAGCGCAAACCATTTCTGTTTCTTGGTATAAAACTCCACCAGTATTAAGATTTCGATCATGTTTAGGGAAGTTGCTACTGGAAATATCTACTCGGATTTTGTGTCCTGCTTTAAATACTTGACATATATCTCCCACACTTATTGTAAATTCATAAACTTCACTTGGATTACCTGACATTAATTCAGGAATTGCCATTGAATTACGATACCTCGCTCTTATTATCCCGTCGGCTACTAACATCAATTCTCCAGATGGAAGTATATCTATAACTTTAGCAGTAAAATCTGTGTCGGTGCAATTTGAAGAAGCACTGAGGTAGACCTTAAGAGGTCCTGCTATTTCGACATCCTCAGTTAATACTGGACTTGTATAGCTCATAATGTCATCTCGCCCAAGTACTGCAGGTGTTTGATCCCGAGATCCCGCAGGCAAGCCTAGATTTCGTCCACCCCAAGTTAATACTGGATCCATTGGATCATAGACGTAACTTAATGCAGATTCAAATTCTCCACTTGGAGAAACATCGAGGACTCCATTATCATGCATGTAATAAGGAGTGTATTCAATATTACCAGGTGGCCATTGGTCTGCCCAACGCCATTCATCATCTCCAAGACCATAGTACCATACCGGAGGTTCATCCATTATGCCGGTATCTACATCTTTTAGCCAATAGTCAAACCAGTTATAATAAGGATCATATGGCATAACACCCAAACCACCATGAGTTCCAGGGAGCATGAAAAGTTTCTGATTGCCTAAGTGTTGTAAATTAACAAATGCATCCACTGAACATCTTGAGAAAAAGTCAAACCATCCACCTACGTGTAATACAGGGATTTCAATCGTGTCTTGGACATTGAGTTTATCTCTAAAAGCATCTTGGCTAGGATGCCTTAGTATCTCATCCCCATATGGTTGCATGATGCTGAAACTTGGTTCTGCACCAACTAAAGGAAGATTCATCCATGTATATGAATCCACAGCTCGATAACCTGGAACTAAAGATGTATGGGTGGCCATATCGTATAAACTAGTACCAATATTCGTGAGATGGGTAACCCATTCAGATGGGGGTGCAACTGAAAGCATATGGGACATAGAGAGGCCGCCTACAGTTTGTCCATGTGTCCATATATTAGAATCAGCACGAAAGGCTCCACCATCAAATGTAAGGTCGTTATATAGATTTGCACTTGCAACATATGAAATAGCAGCTAATAGATTAGGATGATTTGCACCAGCGGCTAAATATGTAGTTATACCGGTTGCAGAACCACCTGTTATTCCAACTTTTCCATTACACCATGGTTGCGAAACAATCCACTCAATCATATCATATCCATCCTCACCATCATTGTAAAAAAGCCGATCTACGCCCTCTGATGAGTATCTACCTCTTGTATCTTGATGAATTCTCCCATAACCATTTAAAATTTCATGGGGCCATTGTGATAAATCTGTTGGATCTGGTGGAGTACCTCCCGCCCATGTTGGATTACCAATTCCATACGGTGTTCTTGTAAGAATTATAGGGTACGCTCCAGGACCAGGAAGATATATCTTAGTATATAAATGAGTATTATCACTCATTGGTACCATCACTTCCATAAATATTGGCCCATTTGGGTCAGCTCGGACTGTTGGTATGATACTAACAATGATACCAGTGAAGCTTAAGATGAAAAATACAGCTAATAATTTTTTATTTTTATTTATTTCCATTTCCAATCACTAAAATTTATTTAAAATTTTTTAAAAATTTATGCAATTATCATCTAGACTTTTCTATATATAAAACTTTTTGTTAAATTAACTCTAGATGACTTCTTCAGAATCTTGGCTAAATACGCCTAAAGGGCTTATTTTGGATATCTTAAGTGTGATAAACTATAAATTTGAAGTATCACACTAAACTTTCGTGAAAGAAAAGAAACGATGGTCAGAGACAGAACTTTTTGATTTCAAAAAGAGATGGCATGCTATTACAATTCCAGTTAACATCCAAATAGAAAATACACAAACTGCTTTGGACCTGAAGAGAACTAATCAGATTATTATGAAGGCAGAGAAAATTGCACTAGGAGACTGTATTTGTCGTACAACTCTACAAAATTGTAATTTTCCACGAAAAACCTGTATTTTCTTAAATAATCGGGCTGAAACATTTGTGAAGAATGAGCGAGCAAAATATATAACTACAAAACAGGCTAAACTCATTTTATCCGAGACCCATAAACAAGGATTAGTACATTTAGCAATGTATCAATCAAGTACATCTAATCAATTTCCCTCTGAAATTTGCAGTTGTTGTCCTTGTTGTTGTCAAGCACTTCAAGGATTACAACGATTAAACATGAAAGGATTAGTAGAGCCAAGTGAGTATGTATCCACTTTCGATTCAGAAGCATGTGTTCAATGCGGTATTTGTACTGAGAGATGTCACTTTGGAGCGAGAATGTTGGATGCTCATGATGATATTATTTATAAGCAAGATTTATGCTTTGGATGTGGTCTCTGCGTTAGTTCTTGTCCTGAAAGCGCCATAAAACTGATCCTTAGAAATAGTTGGGGAAAAACTCCCTAAAAATAATAATTAAATGCTAATTCTCTTGTTTTAATCTTTAGGCGTCATTTGTTCCCCTATTCGATAATAACTATAATCACCACCAGTAGTCCAGATGATGGGATTTAAGTTCCGCCAATTAATTTTATCACCTGTAAGGTATTGAGGGTCAACATATGATTTAACGACTCTACCAATAATTCCTTCGTTAGGATCATAATCAAGAATTTGCACTACTTTACACTCCATATTAATAGGACATTGATGAATCATTGGAGCTGTTTTTAATACTCCATAAAAATTATCAAACAGTGTGCTTTTGTCTAAGTCTCTCCCTGAATTACTTCCACAGATTTCAAATTTAGCTAAAATCTCTTCTGAAGGAATGTTCACACTGAACGTTCTATTATCATGAATTCCAATTTGAGTATATCGTTCTTTATATAAACTAAAGAAAATATGCGCTCCAAAGTCAAATGGACAGATATATCCTATTACTAGATAGTTTGGGACGCCATTAACCTGCGCTCCTACTAACACTGCTGGTAATGGACTTAAAAAATTCCCTTCAATCTCTTGCTTTTTCAATATTTTTACCTATTTTCAATTTAATTTAAAAAATTTTCTGAAAATGCTACTTCTTATTAATCCAATAAATCATTACATAAGTAATTTTTATTATTGAACTTAAAGTGAACTTTGAACTTAATTTGAATCAATGCCCCATAGGATAAAATGGAGAGTATTTAATTTCTTTAGTTTTTTTAGATTTTTTATATCCTATGCTACTTAATATCACCCCTGCCAATAAAAGATGGAATCCGTATATTGGAATAAATAAATAATTAATCAATATTAAATTAAGAAATAGAGCAAAAATAATCGATTGATTCATCGATAATAATATTTTCTTTTTTACTTTTCCTTCTTTTTTGAGTTTAACGCCAAATCTTATGAGGGCTATTGAGAAAATCAGAACAACCAACGTGGAATAAATGGCAATAAAATACCATAATTGATACATGTTAAAAGTAAAATTAAATAACCAGCTGATTGTAATTGTACCAGCATCTATGTCTATAAATAACCCAAACATCCAATAAAAGGTATGTTCTATATAGGATCCATTGTGGACGATAGTCCAAAAAGTAGGGAAGAAGAGTGATAACAGCATAAATATTCCACCAAAAACTAGATACTTGGATGAAATGGCCTCCATAAATTAGAAAAAAGAATAAGATACTTATAAAATTTAAGGAAGGTAAAAAGAATTTGATATAATATTTCTTCGAAACTTTAACTATCTACCCTTTACTTTATTTTAAAATAGACTCATATAAGTAAAGTCTTCTGACGCCTCTTCCAAAAATCCACAACCAGGACATTTTTGTTTTCTCGGTTTAGGTTTTCCGCACGATGGACATATTGCTGAATAAAAAACAGATGTGAAGGCTTCACCTTGGAGACCTTCCGAATTGATGACTAGTCCATCTAATTCAATTTGTCCTATCGTGTCCTTACCTTTCTTAAGCTTTGAAATCTTCTCAAACATTTTTTTTGCTTTATCTTGGGCATCTGAGAACGCACCATTACCAGTGGATTCCCACTTAACATTGGTTTCTAAAGATTCAAGGATAGTATCTTTTCGCACGTTGAAATTATGAGGTGAACGATGAAGTTCTACACCTCTGATCCCACCATCAGCATCAACAACAACAATTCCGATGGTGTTTTTTGGATAATTTAATTGCTTACTTCGTTTGATAACTTTTTTTTTCCTTGAATTTATCCCTAACGTGTATTTAGTTTTGTCTTTAATGGCTTTTTCGCTTGCCATCTCCTCGTTCACTTTATTCCATATTCTTGATTGATTTATTGTTGAGGCTCCATAACCTATGGTAGCGCTACTGAACTTGAGTGAGCGCATCTCATTTAGCATCCCGCGACTGGCTTTCCCACCATATGAGAAGTTAGCATTTGCCGAAAGATAATGAGGAGCATGCACGCATTTGACGCTGATTTCTTGTACGGCTTTGGGTTCAACCATAACAGTTCCCACGGAGATTCGGTCCTGCGTTCCTTTTCCCAAGAATATATCGCCTTCTTCAATGAGAATGGGAAGCTCCCCCAGATTTTTAAAAAGTATATGGGCTACTTCCGTGCCTTTATCGATAATTTCACATGCTTCAATTTCCAGTGCTTCAGAAAGATTGAGATAATCCCTTTCTTCTTTTGGAACTTCCTGTTTAATAATCGGCACAAATGAAATTTCCTCTAATACAATCGGCTCACCGATTTCCATTCCGTCCGAGTGGATTATTTGAGTGGCGACTTTCTTAATTACTTCTAATTCGGTCATGATTTTACTCACCTTGTTTAATTTGGTTAATTGATATGAATTGATTTAGAAGTGTTTAATTTTTAAATAATCAAACAGTGGAATTTTTCCTTCTAAACTTGTATCTCAAGATAATTCAAATATATAAATGTATGGTTCCAGCATAAAGAGGATGAAATTCGAGATGATATGTTGCGTTAAATTTATATAGGTGAATCATCTTGTCTATACATACAAAATCCTTACATTTTTATTAAAAATATCGATCCCGAGTAATGTTATCTTAATTAATACAAGAGTTAGAGTTGGTACACGAGAGCTTAATATTAACAAATACGGAACAAAAGTTTGATTAACATAGATTTTAATTAAAGTTTTAAAGCGGGTGAGATATAATGACGCATTATGATTTTCTATTCAAGGTAATACTCATAGGAGATTTCTCCGTTGGAAAAACGAGTTTAGTTCGCAAATACATGTCGGGAGTATTCAGTAATGATTACAGGCTAACAATAGGAGTAGATTTTTACTCTAAAACAATTCAAGTTCGCAATCTAATCGTCAAACTCCAATTTTGGCTCATTACAGAGCGACCAAGGTTCCGATTTCTCATGCCTACGTTTTGTAGGGGCGGGAGTGGAGCAATCATTATGTATGACATTACCAGATCCGAGTCTCTTCTTAGAATACCCGATTGGATATGGATGATCCGAAATAATACCGGGAACGTCCCGATCATGCTGGTGGGAAATAAGAACGATTTGGATGCCGATCGTGAAGTATCTCACCACCACGTTGAAATGTTAGTTGAGCAAAACCATCTCATTGGTTTTAAGGAGATATCAGTGAAAAAGGGTGATAATATTGACGACATGCTCGAGAGTATAGCTGAAGCAGTAGTTGATAATTACGGTTCCGACAGAAGTCAAATCCCGCCTTTACGGAAGATTAAAATACTCGAGTTTGAGATTAATAAATACTTGAAGCTCAGATTAGAGTACGGCAATACGAATATCTATATCAACGGAAAAAAATTTAATACGTGTAAGTACCTACTGTTTAACATTCCAACTGAAAATGTTAGGAATTTTGATGAAATCCGGTCAATTGATGAAGCAGCGGAAAAATTAGATAGACGGATGGAAGCTTATCCGAATTATATACCGCCCGAAACGGAGTTTTGGGGGCATTGTTCAAATTTACAGGCTTGGTACGAGAATGACTACGATACACGCTTATTACATAGGAATTTGGCTTTTCCGCTGCTGAAATCTTTAAGCGATGCGGGAGATATACTCGCAAAGCGTGTTTTTAAAGAGGAGATCGCAAAAAGGTTAGATTGTGGATACAAATCAGTCGTAATGTACTTGATCGATCAAGGATATTTGTCTTATTTGGATGAATATGAGATAGATTCGTTAGTACAAAATCCGACTTTCATAAGAAATCTTATAAAAATATATAAAAAATTCAAGCATATTCCGGCAGTCCTTTCTAAGAGAATATCTTTCTCTAAAATGGAAACATTCCAAGAAAATATTTAATCGTAAATGCTACTATTACTCCTAAAAGTTAAGGGAGGGAAAAATTGGAAAAAAGAAGATCTTTAAAAAATTTCTTTAACCCCTCCCTTACGAATTAACCATGGAAATGAAAAGGGTACGCGTGAAATTACTATTAACAAATTAAAAAAATAAAAAAATTATTTAATATGCCCGATAGGCTGGGTTCTGAATAATAATTATATCAAATAC
>JBATUM010000039.1:0-2272 GCA_049671145.1 Promethearchaeia archaeon | reverse complement strand
ATTTATCATATGTCCAGTTTTTAAGATCTTCAATTTGATAACCAGTGATTTTTGAAAGTGCATTATTAACGTAAATAATAGATCTTTTTTGAAAAATCATAATACCTATCATTGTTTGTTCTGCTATTGTTCTAAATTTTTCCTCAGATTCCTTTATTTTTTGCTCAGCTAGTTTTCTTTCAGTTATATCCTCTACTACCGCAATCACCTTGTCTTTACCATTATCATTAATAATTCTCCCGCCAGCAGAAACATAAACATACTCTCCTTTCTTATTCAATGTCCGATATTCAATAATAGTTTTTTCTTTATTTGTTAAAGCGGCTTTCAATGTTTTAGCTGCATTTTCAACATCTTCAGGGTGAATATAACTAAACCCATTTGTGCCAATTACCTCATCGGGATGAAATCCGAGAATATCTTTTACTTGAGGGCTGACATACTTAAATCTTCCCCTTAAATCCATCTCAATTACAATATTGCCTAAGTTATTAATTAGATTACGATATTTTTCTTCTGATCCTATTAATTTTTCTTCAGCTATCTTACGTTCAGTAATATCTCGAACAGTAGATATAAAAGCTTTTGGTTTACCCTTTATATCTTTAATGATACTTGCATTTAGTTCCCCAATAAATGTGGAGCCATCTTTTCTTAGCAAATTATACTCTACACTATTTACTTTACCTTCTTTCAATGTTTTTTGGATATTCTTAATTACTCTTTTATGATCTTCAGGAGCAATTAACTCAAAAGCGGATTTTCCAATCATTTCTTCAAGACTAAAACCATTCATTTCTAAAGCTCTTTCGGATAATTCAATAATGTTTCCGTTCAGATCACTCACAGTTATGGCATCTGGAGAAGTTTTAACTAAAGTTCTATAAAGTTCTTCGTTCTCTTTTAATTTTTGTTCAGATTCTTTTTTTTCCGTGATATCTGATATAAATGCAAAGGTACCCTCATATTCTCCCTCATCATTAAATATAGGTGTAGCCTTCATTCTAAGATACACACTCTTTCCTTCTTTATGGATCATTTGACTTTCACGCACTGCTGATATTCCCTTTTTACGGTTTTCTATGTGGATTCTCGTTTCTTTTTTGGACTTTTCATTCATAAAATGAAAAACTGATTTTCCAATCATTTCTTCAATACTATAACCCAAAATATTTGCCATAGTTGTATTTACATAGATAGTTATATCTTCTGAATCAATAATCCAAACGCCTTCTAGTGCATTTTCAATAATATATTGGTATTTTTCGATATTTTGTGTTAATTTTTTATTATAAGATTCAAACTTTCCATCTATTAATGAAATAAACTCTTGGAAATTTTTTTTAGGACTTTTAAAAATATCTTCTAATTCATCGAGTTCAGATTGAGAAAAAATAGATTGAATCAAAATACCTCACTTTTTTTAAATTATAATGTTTTATAGGATTAACTCAATAACTTAATTATTTCTAATATCTTTATAAATATATTTCAATCAGAGCTTTAAACATCGACAAGAACGAATTAGGAGCAAAAATATATTTTCATATCTGAAGCTTTATGTATGAATAAATTTGCCTTGTAATTTATAATATTAAATCCAAACTTTCTATTCTAGACCATAAATCTGTTTAGGTCCAAGATATTCTGGAAATTGATCTATTAAAGCTTTACGTGCGAGATAACAAAAATGACACTCATCAACATAATTATCTTCATGGTCAATATTATAAATTTTTGCTAATTGGGCAGGACCACCCTTTATTAGAGGACCACAAATAGGGTGAGCTTTTGGGGTATAATCTTTAATTAAAGTAGAAAGAGGAGTTTTCCAGAAATTACCTATACTTAAACCTTGGCATATATGTGCATTGCCAAAGGGATCAACATGAATCCTTCCACGTCCTTCTAAATCTTCATAAGGACATTCTCTCATATCTTCCCAAGATCTTAGTGGTAATCCTTCGGTTAAAGTTTCAACTGCTCTCCCTCGAAACATCGCACCTCCTCCAATTACGGGTTTTCCTTTTTCTTTGTTTTTATTCATTTCAAATTCGACTTCAGGTTTATCTATCGTAATCGAAGATATTGGCAAATTTAATTCTTCAGCAGCGATCCTAGCATTTTTTGATAAATTTTCCGTTATTTCTTCAAAATGAAAAAGATCGTCACTTATGCTGAAATCTGAGATTTCTAATTTAGAAATTGGTTTAAGCCAGAGCTCAGCATCTTCCTTACAAGTAGCCCAGTATGAATTTGTGACCAATCCAAC
>JBATUM010000038.1:0-2780 GCA_049671145.1 Promethearchaeia archaeon | reverse complement strand
AATCCGCAAGTCATTGGTATCTCAATTCGTAATGTTGATTCGACAACATTCCCGGGTAATCTATTCTTTTACTTACCCGTAAAAGGTATTATTCAATATATAAAACAACTAGTAGGATCAGATATTCCTATAATTTTGGGTGGGGCTGGTTTTTCTATTTTTTCCGAAGAAATTTTAAGGGATTTAAATCATGATTTGGGTGTTGTTGGCGATGGAGAATATGTGTTCGCTGAAATAATAAAGAAGATAGGAAATAATGAAGACCCACGGAAAATTGAGAAGGGTGTTTGCTTTTTAGATAGTAACGGTGAATATCATCAAAATCCCCCGTGGCGTGTTGAGAATTTAGATGATCTTCCATTTCCGATACGAGAAATGATGGATAATGAAGCCTATCTTATAGAACCATTGAATAAATCGGGTCCTATTTGGGGAAATATTCAAACTAAGCGGGGTTGTCCTATGAATTGTATTTATTGTAGCTATAAATATATCGAAGGCTCCAATGTACGTTATCGGTCTCCACAGAGTATTGTGGAGGAGTTAGATTTAATTGTAAACAATTATGGAATTAAGAATATTTTTATTGTAGATAGTATTTTCAATTTGAATTATGAACATGTAAAAGAAACATGCCAAGAGATAATTAATCATAATATTGATGTCAAATGGGGCGCTAACTACATTCCAAGTGAAAGATTTCTTGATTTAATGCCATTAATGAAAGAAAGTGGTGCTGTACATTTCGCAACTGGTATTGAGTCATTATCAGAAGAAATGTTAAAAAACATGAATAAAAATAGATCCCCAGATGAGGCGATCCTTACCTCTAAGAAATGTGTGGATCTTGAAATTGAACAATTAATCCATATCATTGTCGGAGGTCCAGGGGAGACTATTGACACAGTTCGAGCTTCTTTAGACCGGTTAGAAACTATAGAGAGTTTTAGAGGGAATTTATGGCAAGGAGATGGAGATGTAATTGTTTTTATTGGTATGAGAATATATCCTCACACTCCTCTTCAGCGAATTGCAGTAGAAGAGGGAATAATTTCTAAGGATGAAAACTTATTAAAACCTAAATTTTATATCTCTCCGAAAGTAAAAGATGTAGATCTTTATCAAGTAGTAAGGAATTATGGTTACGCAAATCCAAGATGGATGATGCCTGGCCTTGGGTTCAATAATCCAGAAGGATTTGCTGAATTAGGTAATGTACAATTTGCTAAATATCAAAATTAAATTAAAAAACCAAAAAAAGAGGTTGAAAAATGTGGAATGGCAACCAGAAGTAAAACAACTTTATGACAAATTAGTTTTTAAAATGCCAGATATGGTTAAACCCGTTATAGCACCTGAACTCTTACAAGCAGCTGAAATAAAATGCAAAGAACGATCAGGTAAAGAGGTGACTGAATATGATCTCATTGTGGCTTTATTTGAAATTACACCAACCGCATTTCAACCAGTTGTAATGGAGGATCTAAAATCATTTGGAGTTGATTACGATAGGTATCTATCAAAAATAGAGGGAAATTTCAAATGTAAGAATGATTTAGATCAGATGGTTAAAGATTTCGCAAAAATCTGCGAATTTACGGGCGTTAAGTTTAATGAGGATACCATTTGGAAAGCTTTCAATGCCTACAAAGAATTTTTTACAGGAGCTCCCGTTTCTATTAGAACTACGACCAAACCGGTTGAGCGAAGAGATGTCGCAATAAGATATGTTGAATTCTTTATGCCACATAATCCAGACCCATATACAAGAGCTATTAATGAGGGATTAATTGAAAAGGGTGGTCACCCGATTCATGATATGATTGTAGAAGCTATGGATACTTTTCAAATGATGGGTTATGGAGTTGATGTGGATGCGAGTACTGGATTTTCGAAAATTTGGCCGTTTATCGTCCCTGGTTCAATTGAACCTTTATTTTCAATGAAATCAGCCCCAGAAAGTATGAAAAAATACAGAGACTACTTTATTATGCATGGTTTAACAGACTTTAGCCTATTTGCTTTTGACTTTCTACATAAAACTACGAATATATATTTCATGCTAAAAAGACCACCAAAGGCGACCTATGAATATTGTATAGCACTTGTAGAAGATTTAGGATTTGAGGCGGCAAGTAAAGAAGCAATGGAAGGATGTTTGACAGCAGCTCATCTAAATTATACATTCAGCTGGGATTCAGATAGAATTGAGCGTCTTTGTTTTGGGATGGCATGTGATACTCCCGAAGAAGTTCCACTTCATTTTCATCCTTTAATGAAAGAATTTGTCGAAAAAACTCCTCTCCAAAGCGATTCTCGCAAATTTATCTGGGGAATGACTTTCTCACAGAAAGAGTTTTATTATAAGATCGAAAATGACTATAATGGCACCATGGTAGACTTTATTGGTATGGGTTGTAAAGCGGGAATTGAATCTTATAAGTGATAATCAATAATCAAAAAATAAAGGAGGTGAAAATTAAAATGGATACAAAGGAAGAATGGGAAGCATATCTTTCACGTTTCATGAATGCCTACAATGAGTTACCGGATTTAGCGCTATTGTTAGAACCTATTGCACCATTAGTATTTCAATATGTAATAACAGATAAGTCAGAGATGAGTTATTGGCAATTAGTCGAAAAAGATCGAATGAGATGGGGAATGGGTGAATATAAAGGACCCGATGCTCCTAAAATCATCCATAAAACGGATTTTGAAACTATCAAAAAAGTAAACTCAGGTGAGTCCGATCCTATTCAAGCTACTATGGAGGGTAC
>JBATUM010000037.1:0-2084 GCA_049671145.1 Promethearchaeia archaeon | reverse complement strand
TCATCAACGTACATATTTTGCTCTGTATATGCTCCATCCTGCCACAGACGGAAATGAAGTTCAATTTGATGACCTGCAAATGGACTAAGATCCATACTTATCGGTATCCAGCCTCCGCTAGAACCGGTAAATGCATGCCACTTTCCAGCTGCTAAGTAATCCTTTGGTTCACGGCCATCAGGCACATTTGGATTATCTTGACTAAAGGGATCCGTGCTGACTGTAATACCAGGCGCCTCTAAAGTAGTGTATTCATCTGTATCATAATCATAAACCTCTACATATCCATAGTCCCAGTCCAGTTCAATTTCATAGAATGTGTTAAAATCTAGAGTAGCACCCCCTGCAGGAATATCAAAGGTCTGATGGAAACTACGCCAAGACCACGCTAGGGCACCGGAATACCACTCGTAATCTCCGCTATACGGAAGAGTTCCTGAAAAGTCACTAGCATCAAAATTGATAGTAGCTAATCTATTTGTGAATCTAAAATACTGAGCGGTGTAAGGTTGTGGATCGGTCCACCACCATGAACCTAATGCAAAATCTGCTTCAAAAATTGGTTCTCCATAGAAATAGGTTAATGCGTCATCAATACTCCAACCCCACGACATAGCACTAGGTATATCTAGCGTATTATACCCATACCATCCGCCCCCTTGAGAGGGATCATCAAGATAATTAGCAATAGTCCACCGATCAAAAATTGTATCAAAATGTATCCAGTGACCCCTCTTGTATAAGGTCTTTTGAATACCTTCGATTCCATTTGCTTGTTCTTGGACTAAATCCACAATGAAATCAACGCCAAATTGCTCCAAAAGATAAAGCTGGAAGAGATAACTTGCACCATAATCTTCTAATCCACCACCCCAGAATATAAGAGATACATACCAATGGAAAACAATATAGTATGCTATATGACTATCCATAGCCTCTCCATAACCACATAAATACTCTGCTAAATCAGCCATACCTTCATCAACCCAAGAAGGTTCGTCAGGATCTTGATCAAAATGGACCAGATGTTCAAATTCATGAGCTAAAACAGCTTCCATAAGATGGTCTGTACCTGGACCTAAACGATTTATCCAGTCAAATGTATCACAATGAAATATATTCTTATTGAACTCGCCACTTACAGCAGCAGAGAAGTATCCTACGATATAGGAAGTAACAGTGTCGTCATAGTATGAAGCACCTCGGATATTAAAAATTAAAATCCAGACTTTTTGACCTTCATCTCCACGGGGGAGCGGTTCTCCAAAAGTGTCGGTTACAGTGGGATAAATATTACTATCGAATTGATCTAAAAGATATTGGAATTGCGCGTGGGTAATATTATCCCAATAATGATCCCAGGTTCCATATGGATTAGCAAAATGGTAATACGTACCATCATAGCTATCATACGCATCTTTGGTGATTAAGATAAGTCCATGCGTGCCTTCTAATAAAACAATGAAATCTTCATCATATGAAATTCCCAAATAATCATCGCTCAGAGGGAATGTAAATTCATCACCCACTTCTGCAGGTTCTCCAATTGGACTAGCTTGAGTAGCCTCTGCTGATCCTACTTCTGCAGCTTTCTTTCTTATAGCCATTTCTTTATGTCCAAGGTCTTTAGGAGTAAGATCCTTTGGAACGCGTGTGGGGAGTGATAATGTACTCTCGCTGGATGCTGTTGGAATAACTAAAAACATGAGGACTCCTGAAGAAATTCCTAATACTAAAATGGAAATAAGAAGGATTGAATAACTTTTATTTCTCATTATTTAATACTCCAATTTGTTTTTTATTAATTAATTTCAACTTTTTTATTATTTTTAGATTAGATTCCTTTACTTACCGAAAAATTTTTCGGCTTTTTGCCACTTTAAGACTTTTTTAATATTTCCAAAAACCATCATGAGATGATTCAAGGGAATATTTAATAATAAACTACATTCTAATATATAAAATTTACTGTTTCATCTAAGCATTAGGCAAACAGGGAACTTTATCCTACGAGTATTCATACGAATTTGTTATAAAATTCAATTTATATTTGGGATAACAAAAAGAAAAGCAAAATTTAAAGC
>JBATUM010000036.1:0-1704 GCA_049671145.1 Promethearchaeia archaeon | reverse complement strand
TTTTATCATTAATAGGACTATTTCAACCACTATTAAATTTAATTTTAATTGGATTAATTTTATATACTTTAATTTTTCAAATTTTTACTTATTTAAAATATGGTACAGTTAAGATAGTCAATCTTTTGTCCTTTATATTGAATTCGACCTATCTTTCATTTTTAATTACGATTCTTAGCCCTGTTACGATTTTATATCAAATTCTCGAATTTTGTATAATTTGGTCAATTTTAATAATATTTTGTATTAACTATCTTGAAAGGGCAGGTCAGGAACTTGTTAAAGAAAAAACTATTTCGACTTTTTTAAGAATTAGTAGCTTAATCACAGTATTGCTTTATTTTGAAATAGCTGTTCTAATTTTTGTGGTATTAAATGAGTTCTTGGTATTAGAAATTACGATAAATATTGTAGCATTCTTTGGAACATTATTTCTATTATCATTTCTAGATTTTATTTTATTGAAAAGAGTGAATAAGAAAATAATTTACCCACTTAACATTCTCAGCTACTTATTTATTTCAATTAGCTTTTTTATCTTTTTCAATCAATTTTTAGCTATAAATGTGCAATTAATCTTCTTAAATCTAATAATATTATTCACACTGCAGTTCTATACCGTTTATATTATTTTTGCTTTCTTAAAACAATATGAGAGTTTTGATAAGGATAAATTAAGTACTTATCGCAAAATTATTCAAACAATTCAAGTAAATATTATATTTTTCATTATGGGTTTATTTGGATCCTCTTATTTCACAACACTTATCTTAGATAGTGAACCGATTCTTAGTGGGCTGCCTTCAATTTTCCTATTCTTAATGATATTTACTTTCATACTTTTTACTCTTAATCATATAGTTAGGAATAAATTTAGGCAGCACATTTTATTTGGATACTATATCATATTTTTCATTAATTTCGCATTCTTTTGGGTCTCTTTTATAATTATTTTTAATCTGATTAACACGCTTTCCATTAGTCTATTATTATTTACTATTACAATATTAATTTCTTATCTTGTTTATTCAGTTGGTAATATTTACAAGAAAAAAGTAAAAATAAGGCAAATTAATAAAATATATTCATTAATCATCTTCTTTCTTTACTTAGAGATTTCAATAATCTTCTTTGGATTATCTTATATATATCTTAATATATTTGAAAGCATTCTTATTTCACAAACGGCATTGTTTTTGATTTCCATAATAGAAATATATGTCATCCGAAAAATTAAAACAGCTTCAGTTCTTATCCTCCATACGATAAGCTATTTTAATATAAGTTGGTCTCTCTTTGTTATTATATTTCAATTTACTCAAAATCTTTTTGATTTGAATCTTATTCTCTTTATTCTAATGCAATTTTATACTAATCATTCTTATTTTATTACTAGATCTAATTTTGATTTAACTAAAGAACCTGAATTTAAGAAGTGGAAACTAATAAGACAAAAAATAACTGGATCTATTTTTTATCTAACTTTATTATTATATATCCTAAATTATTTATTACTTGCCATTACTGAAATTCAATTAATTATTTTAATTTTAGGTGTAATAATTCATGGATTAATGTATATTGATAAGTTTATCTTTAAATTCTTAGCTGAACTTTCAAAGTATGTAATAATTTTCTCATTTTTCTTGATATTAGGTACCTCAATTTTATATTCTTTAGGTTGGGTTTTTATTTTTTCATTTC
>JBATUM010000035.1:0-4326 GCA_049671145.1 Promethearchaeia archaeon | reverse complement strand
GTATTAGTATTACTTTCTTCAATTATTTTTTTTAGCTTTTTACCGAAAACTTTAGGACAAACCACCTTAGGAGATTCAACATTTCCATTAGAAAAGGATAAAAGCATAACATGGAAAAGTGTAAATGCAACTGAGCCATATTATGAGGAAATTGAATTTATTAGGTTTTCAGCAACAGATGTCTATAATACGAGTCTTAATGGAAATAGATATATGTTTGTGAATTACACGTTATGGTTTTATCACAATTTTGCTTGGATTAAAAAAAGTCTGGAAGATGAAAACGCGTTTTATCTTTCTTATAATTACACTCTAAATTTTCTAAATTGGTCACGACTCGTATATTTTGAGGCATACTTACTAGTTGTTCCTATTCCACTTAATTTAACCTTAATTAGTGATACTATAATTAGAGAAGGGTTCTTAAACTCCACTATTAATGGCAATAAATTAATTTTAGACTATTATAATTCTACAAAAGTGGAAGTAACATTTAATTCTCAAGGAATTTCAACTATTCTTGAAAAAAAAACAAATAACACAACTATTTTTAGATGGGAGCTTATAACAGAAGAGATTATAATCATAATTCCATTTGGGAACTATTTTGTATGTTTTATGGTTATTTGTATAGTATCTATTATAAGTATTGAGAGAAGAAGAATTAAAAAACCCACTCAAGAATGAATTTAAGTATATTATTTTTCTGACTATTATTTTTAATTAAAATCCTCCCTATCTCATTATTTACATATATCCGAAAGCTTTTGATTAATTAACTATTACATTAAACTATCATTATAATTATTAGGTATAATTGAAATTAAAATGTCTGAACCTTTTTTTTGGTGGAATGAAGATCAAAAAGCATTTGCTAATAAGGCCGAACAATTTGCAGATGATCTCTTTGAGGAAGCGGAATATTATTTTTGGAAGCAGAAATTTCCTTGGCCATTAATCAAAAGGGTAGCTCAAGAAGGCTATTTTGGTGCGGGAATTCCAAGAAAATATGGTGGATTAGAATTAGGTGCAACTGGATCTTGTATAGTGGCAGAACAGCTTGGTAGATTATATGCAGTTGGACATGTATTTGTAGTTAGTATGTTAGCAGGATTGGAACAAATCTTAAGATATGCATCAGACGAGCAAAAAGAGAAATGGATACCGCAATTTGCTAAAGGTGAGAGGTTAGGTGCCGTTTGTATCACTGAACCTTATGCTGGCTCTGATGCTGCAAATGTTATGACTACTGCTGTAAAAGATGGTGATGAGTGGGTAATAAACGGCAAAAAACGGTATATTACAGGAGCAGGAGTTGCGGATCGTTATTTTATTTATGCTAAAACTAGTGATGATCCTGGCCTTAGAAAGCAATACGGACATATCACTTCTTTTATCGTAGAAAAGGGTACTCCAGGATTCCATTTGGAAAGAATAAGTCCATTAGTGGGATTTGATAATGTACCAAACGGTTACTTAAGTTTTGAAGATGTAAGAATTCCAGATGAGAATAGAATCGGTCCTGTTGGCAAAGGTTGGAATTTAATGATGGCAGGCTTGAATTTTGAGCGCCTCATAGCAGGTGCGGTATTTGTTGGTACATTACTGGATGTTACAAAAGTTTTATTTTATTATACTCAAAGAAGGATTCAATTTAATAAAACAACCAACCAATTTCCGGGAATTCAAAATGAGATAGCAGACATCATTGCCAAATATCGAATGGGTAGGCTCTTTGCTTACAACTGTGCTAAACAATTAGATGATGGCCTTGAGCCAATGATTGATGCCTCTATAGCAAAATGGGTAATTAGCGAGTATATAAGAGAAGCTGGTAACAAAGCTGTTCAAGTGATGGGAGGAGATGGACTCACAAGATTCTATCCACTGGAACGCTTAGTTAGAGAGGGCAAAATTGGAGAAATAGTCGCTGGAACCAATGAAATTCAAAGAATGATTATTTATAGGTTTTCTTCAATGCTTCCAACATACAACGCCCCAATGCGATTAAGATGGAATGATGAAGTTAATGCTCCAATTATATCAAAGAAAGAATCAAGATTTAAAGGAATGGAATTAAATGAAAAAAATGTATTAAAGGTAATAGCTCATGATTACAGGGTCAATCCTGGTTTATACATGACTATTGATGATGTGAGAGAAGATATTGGGGGCGGTAGATCTGCTGTTAAAAAAATATTAGAATCACTCGAAGAACAAAAACTCATTGCTGCTCATAGGGATCGTTCAGGAAAAATGGTATTAGTAAAAGCATCATATAAAGGCTTAAAAAATGCATTCCCTAGAGAATATTATCAATGGTATCCTGATTGGTATGAAGATACAGATAAATTTTAAATGAAAATAATAAATTAATTTTTAACTTTTCTCAATTTTTAAGTTATAGTTTAGTCTTCTATTTTAAAATCCTCAATCATATTTACATTTTTAGAAATATCGATGGTAAATGCTAATAATTTGATCTCATCTTTTTCTTCGCTTTGAGGATCAATCATTACATAATAAAATATTTTTCCCTCAGTATCATATCCTACCTCCATTTGTCCTGCCTCTGCGGGTAAGATATCCATGTAAGATTTAGGTGCGTTTTGTTTTAGATTTTCATAGATAGCATCTTCAATTTTTTTTTGTTTCTTTCTAATTTCTTTAACTTCTGAGAAATCAAATTTTGAAAAAGACCCTTGAACTTTTTGATTTAAATCATTCCATTCCTTAAACAATTCTTCCAAATCATTTCGTTCACTCATAAATCTTAATTTTTTTAATAAGTAAAAAAAGTTTTTATTATTAAGGAAATAAATGTTCATGAACTTATTTTAACAAAAATATCACAATTCAAATTAGGTGAACAAAAATGAGTATTTTACTCCCAAAACCAGAGTTAAAAGGAGGAAAAAGTATAGAAGAATGTATTTTTGAACGTGAAAGTGTCAGATGTTTTAAAGATAAAAGTATTGAGATTGAAAAAATATCCCAGATATTATGGTCAGCACAGGGAAAGAGGGGTTATAAAAGAACTGTACCTTCTGCGGGTGCTACTTATCCATTAGAACTCTATATTACTTTAAAAGATAAAGGTTATTTTCATTATAATTTAGAGAAACATCTCTTAGAAATAATTATTGAGGAGGATTTAAGTAGAAAGTTGGCTAGAGCATGTTGGGATCAAAATTTCATTGTTGAAGCGTATCTAAACATAATCATTTGTGCTAAATTTTCAAGGACGACTCAAGGGTATGGTCAGAGGGGTGTTAGATATGTTTTTATTGAGGTAGGGCACTGTGCCCAGAACATCCATTTAGAAGCTGTATCTCTCGGTTTAGGTTCTGTTCCAATTGGGGCGTTTGAAGATGAAAAAGTAAAAGGTATTTTAAACCTTCCAAAGGATATTGAACCTTTATATATTATTCCTATTGGTTATCAGAAATAAGCTTGAATAATAATAATTATTCTCCATTTTCTTGTTCCTTTTATAGTATAAGGTTAAAATTTTTAAAATAACTAGAATCAAGTCATTTATGAATAATAATAATGATAAGTATGGTGATTTTTTTCAACAAAGATCTAAATATTATCGAGGAAAATTACCAAGACATAGTCTAGATTGGAAAAATAAGCCTAAAACTTATAAATATTATGAAGATGCTATTGAAAAAATTCAATTACCTACGCCTAAGTTTAATGAGAAAATTGGATTCTGGAATGTTATTAGAAACCGTAAATCAAGTCGAAGCTATAGTAATAATTCAATAACCTTAATGGAATTAAGTTTACTGTTATTTGGAATTTCAGGTATTACTCGCGAATATCCTCAATTTGCTTTCAGAACTGTACCTTCTGCGGGGGGACTTTTCCCAATTGAAACTTATGCGGTAATAAATAATGTAAAAGATATCACACCTGGTATTTTTCATTATAATATATCTGAACATAAACTGGAATTATTAAAAAAAGGTGATTTTAAACAAAAAGTTGTAGCAGCTTGTTTAGATCAGACAATAACTTATAATTCAGCAGTGAATTTTATATGGACAGCAGTTATAGAAAGATCTAAATGGAAATATTTACAAAGATGTTATCGATATATTTATTTAGATGCAGGGCATATTGGGCAAAACCTTTATTTAGTTGCTGAGGCTCTTGGTTTAGGTGCATGCACTATTGGAGCAATTTACGATGAGGAATTGAATAAGCTATTAGAGATTGATGGAGTGAATGAAACATCTTTATATGTAGGAGTTATTGGTAAAAAATAAAAAAAGAATTTGAAAAATTTGGAAAAAGGGTTTAAGGTTAATTTTACTC
>JBATUM010000034.1:0-35314 GCA_049671145.1 Promethearchaeia archaeon | reverse complement strand
GGATATTAAGATCATCGACCCAGAAATTCTTTTGCTAAGGGAATATCATCAGTAATTACACCATCGACTCCAAGTTTTATTAGTCTTTCCATATCAGGTCTTTCATTAACTGTCCAAACATTAACTTTTAAATTATTATTATGAGCGAAATCTACTAATTCTTTATCAACTCCAGCAAAATGGGGATGAACCGCAAAGAGATTTTTCTTTATAATTCTCTTAGTGACTTTTATTAAATCTCTTGGATCTGAAATTCTTTCAGATAGTAGCGCACCTAATTTTATTTTGGGTTCTAATTTTTTAATTTTTAGTAATTCATTATGTATAAATGAACTAATAATAGTAGATTTGACAAGTTCAGCTTCTCTTAACATCTCAATAATTTTTTTTCCGATATCTTTAACTTTTATTTCAATTTGTAATCCAATTTCCCCTTGTGCAAGTATAATTACTTCTTGTAAAGTTGGAATTTTTTCACCTTCTCCAATGTTTAATTGTTTCAATTCATCAAGAGTCATTTCTTTAACATTACCACTATGACCAGTTAATTTTGAAATTTCATAGTCATGGATTACGACTATTTCTCCATCCTTTGATACTTGAACGTCCAATTCAATATAATCTGCTCGAAGTTCTATTGCTTTTCTAAAGGATTTTAATGTATTTTCAGGTTCACTTTTATTTGCTCCTTTATGTCCAATAATTAAGATTTGAGATTTGTTAATTTTCATATATAATCAAATTCCATAATGATCCTATGATCTTAAACCTTCCAATTTTTAAATAGTTTTACTTAATTACTCATCTATGTAAAAATAGAACCGTCGAACTTAGTTTTTGAGATTATAGAATTATCAAAGATATAATAATACAACATTGATGTAAAAGAAAAATTTATATATTTGATTGAGTCACAATAATATCGGTTTCAATTAAATTTATAAATGTTATACGTTTTATTTATTTCTGAATTTAAATAAATGAACTGAATAGAAAAGTTTTTATAGCATTAAAAAAGGTGATCACGGAAAAATGAGATTTTGCCCTAATTGTGACAATATCTTAATCCCGAAAAAAAAGAAACTGTTTTGTAAAGCGTGTAACCAAGAATTTGAACTAGATAAAAATTCTCCAGACGATTACAAATTAGTCAAAACAATTAAACATGATGAAAAAGAGTCCGCTCCAATTATTATTAAAGAAGGATTGAGAGGAGAGAGGATTTCTGGTGAAGACCGTAAGGCTTATGAGGATCTCTTTGACATCTCAGAAGCGGATGGTTATTAGCGCAGGTAATTAGGGGATTTGCACTTAATTAGTTCATTACATCTTCCTTCTTTTGACCTAGAATATTTAAAAGTTTTGTAATTTTTAAAGCTTTAAATCATATTAGATTTAATTAATTACTAAATAGAAAAAAAATAGAATGAGCTGATATTAATGAGTGAGGAAAAGAAGAAAAGATTAAAAGGATTTGCAGGAGTAGTAGCAAAGCAAGTAGAGCCGCTAAATAGCATCGAAAAATTCAAAGAGGACTTTAAGGATACTGAACTCAAAATTCTGTTAAATGCAAAAGATGGCAAATATGCGGCTTTATTGGTAATTGATAAAGGAAGTGTCTATATTGAGGGTATCGAAAACAAACCAAAAGAAAATATAAAAAAGAAAGTAGTTGGTTGGGATGGATTATTACAAGCGAAAACTCAAATATTTGTGGATTTATTAGGAGGAGAAGACATTTCAATGGGGAGTATAGTTGGAAAAATCCTTACAGGAAGAATGAAAATAAGAGGAATTAAAAACGTATTAGTTTTACTTAAATTGTTTGAATACTAAAAGTATCAATTCCAAATTTTCTTATTATTTAAAATTCTAAGTTTCTAATTTAAATACACTAATTAAAGGGAGTATTTTTTCTTTTAATTCTTCTGGATTTTCATCTTTTATTGATTGAATTATTACATTTTTATCTTGTTCAGAAATTTCATGAAATCTATCTAAAAATAATCGTATATATATTATCTTCTTCGAAGGTGTTTTTTTAATATCTGAAATTAAACTTTCTAGAATAATTGAAATAGAGTCTACCTCACCAAGCTCAGGTGTACAAACACTTTCTTTCGAGAAACCCTCCTCTTGTAAAATCTTATGTTGCTTTATAATATCGTTTGTTATTTCTATAAGCATTTCCTTTCTGGATAATATTGGTAATTCAGAAAGATTTTTTTCTATTTCTAAATTTTTTTTATCAATAGATTTAATGTTTGAGAGAGTTTCATCAAGCTTATCTTTTTCCATATAATAAATTAGTTTTGTCTAAGTTTTTAAATTTTTCTTAATATATTTATAGTTAGGATTATGAAAAAGCAAGTTGAGCTTAAATTAATAGAGTTTCAAAAGTTAATTGATTATAAATTTAACAATTCTGAAATTCTGCTTCAAGCATTAACAACTCCACAATTTGGAAATGAAAACGATTTACCTCATTACGAGATTCTAGAAACCTTAGGAGATGCGATTATTAAATTGATTTTTAGTCTTAAAATCTATAATGAAGGAGAAGATGATCCTGGAAAATTAACTAAAACTAAACAATGTTTAGAAAATAATCGCACTTTTTCGAAAATCGCATCAAATATGGAGTTAAATACTTATATTTTTTCCTCTAAAAAACAAAGTATTAAAGGCACTTCTATCCTTGCAGATGTTTTTGAAGCAATTTGCGGGGCTCTTTATATTGATTCTAATTATAATTTAAAATTAGTGGAACAAAAAATCATAGATCGTTTCATAGAAAATTGGGATCTCTTTATTGAAGAATCTTCTAATTTCTCTAAGAATGAGTTATTAGAATTTTTACAAAATAAGTTAAAATTGACTCCTAATATTACATACGAATATGAGAAATTAGGGCCCTATCACAATCTTCGATGGATTGCTAAAAATCCTAAAATTTTAGATCAGAATGAAAAAGAGATAATAAGCATTCCGTCAAATTTAGAATCTAGACAATTTACCACAAAAAAGGATGCTGAAAAAGAACTAAGCGAAATTATTCTAAGGTATTTAAAAGAAAATAGTAGTCTATTTGAGAAAGTTTAAAAATTCTATACTAGACTTACATTTTATTTCAAAAGTTATTTTATGGATTATATTAAAGAAATGACTTTAAAGTTCTATTTTATTAGAATCTGAAGGTTTAAAAAATTGAAAGTATTCACCTAAACCTAAGGATATAAAAAAAGAAATTAAGATAATTTCATTATTAAATTATAATAACTGTATAAATAACTGATCTCACCGTAAATTAATCTTATTAGGTAAAAGACCATGTCTGAAGATTTTACTATTAAAAAAAGTCCGGAAATGGAAGAATATGAACAAGAAACAGGTAAATTGGCAATTTGGAAAGGAAACGTGAGCAAAGATTTTAAAAAATGGCAGCAGAGAAAGCATAAAGACGAGATTAAAAAACAAAAACTAGAAACTCTTTCCATGTCTCGCGAAGAGAGAAAACAACTTAAAGAAGATATTAAACATGGAAGAGAATTTGGAAAGGAGTATGACCATCTAATCGTTTGCGAGAATTTGTCAAAGACTTATTTGCTTGGGACCACCGCTATAGCAGCATTAAGAGGAGTTGATTTAATTATTGATAAAGGAGATTTTATAGATATAATGGGCCCAAGTGGAAGTGGAAAAACAACATTACTTAATTTAATCGGTGGCTTGGACACTCCAACGAGAGGAAAGATATTTTTAGAAGGTCGTAACATATCTATGTTGAATGACAATGATTTAGCAGATATTCGAAAAGAAAGTATCGGTTTTGTTTTCCAATTTTATAATCTTTTACCTCAAATGACTGCTCAAGAGAATGTAATGGTCCCTTTGCATTTTTCTGGAAAATTAAGTAGGAGAGGCAAAAGGAAAAAAGCACTTGATTTATTAAGGCTCGTTGAACTTGAAGAAAGAGCTCATCATACTCCATCAGAACTATCAGGTGGAGAGCAACAAAGAGTGGCTGTTGCAAGAGCTTTTGCAAACGATCCTGCTATTGTAATATTGGATGAGCCTACAGGAGACCTTGATAGCAAAACGGGAGTTATGATTTTAAACCTTCTTAGAGATTTAAATAGAAGAGGTGCAACGTTTATAGCTGTGAGCCATGATGCGGCGGTTTCAGAGTTCGCCACGAGAGTTTTCCATATGAGAGATGGAAAGTTAACACATGAAGGAGAAGTGGGTGGTTTGAAAGAAACAGCTGCAATGGAGTTAAAAAGGAAACAAGAAGCTGAAATAAATAAAGAAAAATGTAAGGGTATGATTTTTAGATATTTATTTGCTAATCAAGGAAAAACAGAGATGAATGTAAATGATATCAAGACTAGCGTTCCAACACCGATTATTATGAATTTACCAGAGCATTTTGATGATATTTTGAGAGAATTATTAGAAGAAAATAATGTTAATGGAAAAGTAGAAGGAGATTTACTAATTCTCCAGTAAATTTGTATAATTATAATTTATAATATTTTGTGGTAAATGTCAAATATCAAAATAGTATTTAAATATGCTTTTAAGGATTTAAGAAAACAAAAAGTACGATCTGTAGTCGGAATCTTCGGTGTAATGATTTCTGTTGGATTACTAGCTATAGTCCTATTTCTATCTGATTCCATAGCCATTACCTACATCGATTATATGGCGATTGATGCTGGAAATGCTGATATGAAAATAAGTGTTAGGCATTACCAGAACGAACCTGAAGATAGATCAAATTATTTTGAATTCAACCCATTAATCGATTCTATTAGAGCAAATTTTGATAAAATTGGAAATTTCGTACCACGCATGGATTTATGGGGAAATGTAAATATTTCTGAGAGCATTGACTCACCCCTTCTTACTAATCAGAGAACATCTGTGTTCATATCAGGAATTAACTTTACACTAGAAAACGAAATAAATTTTGGGGCGTTTGTTAAGCCTGAAACGACCCAATTACTTGAATTACCAGCTTTGCCTTTATATCATTGCGCAATATATTATAAATTCAATGACGTTATTAATTATGCCGTTAATGATACAATAGAAATTAGAATGAGATTATATCATGGAAATGTGAGTTATTATAGAGTGCAAAATTTTACCATTGATAAAATATTTGATTTTCAGTTGAAATTTCCATATTCATATACAAATAGGCCTTTAATTATAGTAGATGTTGAGACACTTTATGAAATTTTTGGTAGTACAACCTTTCAAGGTAGATGTAATGAATTAATATTGACTTTCAAAAATGGTAATGAATTTTATGATGCGAGAGATTTAAGTGGATCTAAGGATCGAGTAAGAAAAATAGCCGGAGATATTCGCATATTGATTGGAATTAATCAATATAATGTGGAAGTACCAAAATTAGAGATCCTCGGATTCTCAGAATTGTTAAGTGTTGGAATAACAATTGTTTTTGTTTTCGTATCGATGATATCAATGTTGATTTCTGGAGTATTAATTAATGGCATATTAAAAACCTCAGTAGAAGAAAGAATAAGAGAATTTGGGATTTTTAGAACGCTTGGGGCTACAAAAAAATATAATTTATCGATAGTTCTTGTCCAAGGGTTTTTAATATGTAATTTTGGGACAATTTCAGGTATATTAGGAGCATCTTTGCTAACTCAATTTCTTATTGTCCCCATTGCAGAAAGTATTGCTGCCCCAAGTATACCTGGTTTAGCAGGAAATTTTGCTTTTTCAATTTCATTTTGGTCTATTCTTATAGCATATTTGATGGGTCTTATTGTAGGAATGGTCGTGAGTTTGTTTCCTGCTTTAAAAGTAATGCGTCTTCAACTTATTGAGTCAATTCACCCTTATCGCCATGAAGATACACTCTATCACTTAAAAAAAAAAGCTTCCGTGAATTATAAGTTAGTTATTATTGGAGTTATATTAGCTGCAAATGGCGCTTTTGTACTTTTCGTAATTCCAAGAATATTAATTTCAGCAGACTTGTCTTTAATAATTGGGGTTTTAATTGCTCTTTTACTAGTCTTTCTTATTGGAACTACTTTAGCGGGATTAGGATTAATGCCCCTAATTTTAAGATTCTTCATCCAAGTATTTCGTCTATTTTCTAAAAAATTAGCTCCAGTATATAGAATTTTTATTTTTCGTTATGCTAGAAGAAATACCACCACTACAATTACTTTCGCTTTTACTTTCTCCTTTGTTATTTTTACAGCAGCTGCGCTTCAATTTCTTACTAATCAAGTTGAAGTTGAAACAAATTTATCTTATGGATCAGATTTAGTTATAGAAACCACTGGTTGGCAAGAAGAAGAAGAGTTTTATCAGACAGACCCTTTTAGTATTCAATCTATTATTGATCATCCATATGAAATTTATTACTATCAAGCTCCTAAGATTGAATCACAAACAACTGAAGATCCACCTGTTGAACCAACTAGACTTCTTACTACTGAGTTTGAAGAAGTGTTACTTGGTATTGACGGTATTGAAAAGGTTTCAAGTGTAATTGCAAGCCCATCTCACCTTACTCAAATATATTCAGAAGAGGGAAAGGAATTTACAGCGGAAATTGGTGATTATGCAGGGTTATTTACTCAAGAAATTACTTTATTAGGAATTGACGAAGAATACTTTTCTACAATAAATACAAATTATATTGAATTTACACAAGGAGAAATGATTAGCTCTTTTGATAAATTATTTGATATTAATAATGGGTATACATGTATTGTTTCAGAAAGCTTGTCGGTGAATCTGGATTTAATTATAAATGATGTTATTAGAATGGTTATTCAAAGAGGAGATGAAAGTGAAATTTTTACTTTTAAAATAGTTGGTGTTGCTGCAAATATGCCAGGATTTTTTGGATATTTTAGCAGATCAAGCGCAGCTACTCTTATGGCAGGAGTTATGGTTTCGCATAGTAATTATCTTGATATCATGGATATTCCTCCTATTCCTTATGTCGATAAGTTTTTTATTAAATTAAGATCTAATAGTTTAAGGACTTCAGAAACAATTGAAGAACTAATTGAAGATGATTTTGAGAAATTCTATGATTTTGAGGTATTTAATCTTCAGAGGTCAATCATTTTACAGACATCGTTTTTTTCAATATTAGATATATTTTTTACCGTAACACTTGATGCAACAATTATTATTTCCTTATTTGGATTGTTATCTTCTTCTTATTCTACTATTATTGAAAGAAAAAAAGAAATAGGTATAATACGTACTTTAGGATTAAAAGGGAAACAGCTTAATCATTTGTTTAACATTGAAGCTTTAATAATTATGCTGAGTAGTGGAACTATTGGGGTAATTGTGGGCTGGGTAACACAGATATTATTATCTACTTCAGTAAACCTATTAAATAACTTGCCGAATAATCCCATTTTTCCAATAAGTAGTATGATTAATATTTATTTAGTTTCAATTATAGCAACCTTAATTGGTATGAAACTATTATTGAGAAAAATTCGTAAGAAAAAGATTGTTGAGATCTACAGAGAAACTATGTAAGAGGTAATGGATAAAGAGATGTTTAAAAATATTAGTCGAAAGCTGGTAATAATTAGTATTTTATTCATAATTATAAATCCAGTTTTATTTGTAAATGTTTCAAATTCAAGTTACAAAAGTACCTCTGATCATTTTCAAGAAGACACCACCTTAAATACAGCAGACATTGCTGGTACTGATTTATATGCTGAAAAAATTAATGCTTTTGTCGCAGGTAATAAATCAGTAATTAAGCAGTCTCTTTTCACTAATGACACTAATATATTACCCCATTTTGATCTCCGAGATCCAGCCTTTTATCAGTGTAATCTTTTATTCAGCGCATCAAATGGCATTACTCCAAGCATATTTCCCAGGGTTTTAAATGAAAATGGATTTTCTTATCAATATGAAATGAGTTTTAATGGTTTCTCCGGTTTTCTCTATTATGATGAGAAACTTGATGAAGATAATGCAAAAATGAGAGCTGATAGAGCCCTTGAAATAATTAGAAGAAAATTTGAGATTGATTTAATTATGATAAACGTGTCAGAACCAAATTTCTTCCCTTTCATCGGATATTATCCAGATTGGGGGGTTTTACTACCTGAATTAACAAGTAATTTACCCATGGATGGTTACTGGAAGGCTTTAGATATTAACCGATTAACAAGTGAAGAATATTTAATGAATCATCATATCTCCTCTACATTCTTTTTATTAAATTCATTAGATTTTTTTGAAAAAGATCTTTTTGAATCAATAGATCAAGTAAATTTTAATTTAGACTCATTAGATTTATCATTTATTTACAGTTTAGAAATTGAAAATCTTTTTGAGCAGTTTACAAATATTGATTTTGAAACGATTTTTGGGAATCTCTCCCAATTCATTGGAGATAACCAGACGATTTCACAAGAGGATGTTGAAGAATTTAGTGAATTTTTCAATATTTTATCATTATCAAATAAGTCGCATTATACAAGTTTAATGATACAATATGAAGGTTTAGAGGAAGCTATTCAGAAGGTTGGTATGAACCAATATAGGTTTAATTTATGGAATGCATTAAATTATAGTGGAGAAGCATTGCGACCAAGTGAGAAAATATTCATCTCATTAGTAGGAGCCTTTATGAGTGAAATAGATATTACCATTTTATGTACTGATATTATTGATGCCACCCCTGAGTACTTTAATTTATATGATTTTTTATTGGAGCAAATAGAGTTAATACTATTTTATGCGGGTGTTGATTTCGATCTAGATATTGTAAGAGATTATACTTTTGAATTGTTTTGGGTTGATAAAGGAGGAATAAAGCAAAATTATATTAAACCTGTAAATTTAAATGATCCTACAGATTTTATTAATTTCTTACCCATTTTGGGAGTCCAAGGTCTTCCAGGTATTCCGACTGGAATATTCGGCCCAATTCAAGATTTTATAGTCTCTTATCTTATCAACACATCTGAACCCAATATAATGATTAAAAAGGAATTAGTAAATAAAAATGCTTCATTCGGAGTATTTAAAGATTTTTCATTTAATGTCACTGCTGAGAACATTGGAAACGATACATGTTGGGGTGTTCCAACTCATTTTCCTTTAGATCTTGATGACGTTTTTAGTATTATTGCGGGGCCGTTTGGTGATGCTCTTATAGAGGATATGTGGGACGTTGTAAGAATTGATTATCCAAACCAATATGATTCTTTAGAAGATTTTTTTAATTATGATGAAGACCCACGTATCTTTTATTTTGATACACTTGGTTTAGGGTTAATTGATACATATTATCCAAACCTAAACAATATTTCAAATCTATGGCCCTACAATACTCATGCTGATTCTATCTTGGCTCATACATTCAGTGAGAATCCGATTTACTATAGTATACTTGATCTAGACGAGTTACAAGAGCTTTTTGCAAATAACTATAGCATTTGGAATGAGGAAAACTGGAAATTAAAACCAGGAGAGAAAATTTCATATATATATTCTAATTTTTCTATAGATGCTTATGATTCCTATACGGAGTTCTATAAATATAACTTCACAATTGAAGATACAATTCCGAAGCTACCTGCTATCATTTCTGGATTTTCTATTATGGATACCAATCCTTATATGGCATTAGCTAACGATAAGGAAAGTTGGATTATTGAAGCAGAAGAAAAGTATTTAGATCAATATGATTTAGAACTTGTTTTTCTCTTTCAGAATCAGACTAATATAGATTTTACAAATAAATCTTTAGATGGTATTTCAATTAGTATAAATTACACAGGTCCCCTTGATGTAATAGATTTAGAAGTGTTTAATTACTCCGTTGAAGAATATCAAAATATTAACCCCTATTTAACATCTAGGAATAATAATACTTCTACGTTTTCATTTACAAATGAAAATGGAGAATTAAATTGGATCTTTGACCCGTATGCTCCAAATAATTATACTATTATTATCAGGATAAAAGGGACAGATTTAAATGTGTTTAATGTCTCTATTAATGATTTTAATATTCACTTTTTATATCGAGATATAAACGAATATAAAGGACAAAGTTCAAGAATAATATACTCATCAATGACTGGGAATATTCAATATGTCAGAAGATCTAATTCAGTCTCACTAACTACCCATAATATGAGCTCCATCATAGCTTTTTCACAATTAAGTAATTATAGTTTAAGAGTGGGAGATTTGGATACATATACATTACATTTTCAAAATATTGGCTCCAGTATCGCCCAAGAAGTTAATATTTCGATTTTAATTCCAGGGATCATACAAGATAGTAATAATTTTACTGTAAAGGATAATTATTTGTACTATTTCTTACCTAAACTTGCCCCATTAGAAGAGAAAGAGATTAGTTTCACTTTCTATGTTCCAAATTCTGAGTCTATATTCTCCACGATAATTAATTACAAGGATACCAAGTTAATTACTAATCTTAATAGTACTGAACTAAATGCAAAACCCAATGAAGTGTATTTATCTGCCTTAGTTGACTATTATAATTATTTTCCTTTTGTTCATGCTCTAGAGATTTATCTCAACTCCTCAAACTTAGCACCCTCAATTGGAGATTTATTTAATATTTCTATAAACTTAAAAAATGTCGGAATATCTGCATTTCCCATAGAGGAAATTAATTTTACTTTAGGGGATCAGTTTGGTGATCTTATTTATAATCATCCCAACCGCTCCTTGACTCTTAGGAATATTGAATTTAATACTATAAAGACTCTCAATTTTATTTTAAAAAAGAATGATTGGAAAGGATATTATTTTCCTTCTATTAATTATATTGATAATGTAGATAACCGAATCTTTCAAATTTTATCTTCAACTCCAATTGTATTAGGCAACATTTCATTCTTAATCTATAAATCTGTGAGCCACAATCAAATAGAAGTTGGAGATGAAATTACAGTAAACATAAGTGTTGTGAATACAGGTACAATTTGTATAAAAAATGTTACATTAAGTGATATAATTAGCTTTAATCAAATAGAATTTAAACTTATTGAAGGGAACTTAATTAAAATGATTGAAAGTCTTGAAGCTAATGAAACTATATCGATTTCATATAAAATTAAAGCAAAAACTCAATCAATAGTTACCTTAAAACCAGCAAGTATAGAATATTATTTTTTATCAAAATCTAAAGAAATATCAAATCAAATTAATGTAAAAATTATAACTCCTAAGAGAATTCAACTTTATTTCATTTTTATTCCCTCATTGGTTTCATTATTAATTTTAACATACTTTTTCTGGCGAACTCGTAAATATAGAACAAAGAAGCATGAAATTCAAAGAAGTGAGATGTTTCTTTTTAAAAAAGGTCCGCGAGATTCAATTCTTAAAATCGAAAATACGTTAAAAGAACAGTTAACAAAACTAAATCAGGATAAAGATAAGATTCCTAAAGTGATAGATAATAATACATACAACGAAGGAGGTGAATAAAGACACTGAAAAAGACGTTAAATGGCATTATTTTATTAACAGTAATTATATTTTCAAATCTAGGATTTTTAGGTTTATATCTTAATCTATATTCTGCATCTGATTCTTTTAATTATAGTGAGGAGAAACTTAAATTTCAAATTTCGGATACAAATAAAGAAAATATCATTGTTTTCTTCAATCAATCCTCATACAATCAAAATGTTAAATTAAGGTTTGAATATTATGGAGGATTACTAAAACCTAATAATGATTGGAATAATTTATTTAATTCAATATCTGGATTTGCAGGTGCTATACCAAATGAGAACCTTACTCTTTTTAGAAATGAATTTCCCGATATAAATATTGAAATAGATGAAATTATTGAGACCCAAATGAATTATGCTAGTTTTCAAACGGGAGCAAAGAACTCAACCTGGTACCTTAACGGTTATACTGGAAACACAGATTCTTCTATTGCAGTTTTAGATAGCGGCGTAAATTTGAATCACATTTTTTTAGAAGATAAGATTTCTGGTTGGCAGAGTTTTATTGATGATTCACCAATTTCAGATGATTTTGGCCATGGGACATTAATATCTTCCATTATTGCGGGTACGGGTTCTGATTTGTACAATTCGGGTACTCCTTCCGTGGTAAATCTCTATGGGAATTACTCCCATTTAGATTTATTTGGATCTGATCCAATTCCAAAGAATTTTACAATAAAGGTTTTCTCCTTTAATACATCTAAAATCAATTCAAAAATTATCTTAAATTCATCATGGAACATATTAAAGGATGGGATTGATGGATTTTGGTTTGAATTATACTGTGATAATATATTAGTAAATTCTTCTAGTAATGTTATTCCTACTCAAAGGAATGTAATAATACATCAAGTTTCTGAAAGTGGTTTAGGCGTCTATGATCTTTATATTAAATACCATAAAACTAATAAATTTCCAATATTCTCTTTTAATTCGAGTGCTTTAATTTTTCCAGAATTTTATGTAAAACATAACAATCACTATACAGGTATTGCTAATAGTTCTAAAATCTTAGCGTATAAAATAGTTAATGAAACAGGTGAAGGGTATGTTTCTGATTTGATTTCTGCATTAGGAAGTATAATTCAAAATAAAAGTAAACATCACATTGTAAGTACCTGTTTAAGTATTGGGACTTTTGGAGATAATTTCGGGGCCATCAATAAGGTGATAGATGATGTTATTAATAACGGGATTGTTGTAATTATTGCAGCAGGAAATAAAGGTGTATCAGGTACACAATCCACGTTGAATAAGTTAGCTATAACTAACGAGGCAATAGTTGTAGGAGCTACCAATGATAATGACCAAATTACTTCGTATAGTGGAATAGGGGAACAGGTAGATATTGTTGCTCCCGGCGGTAGTAGATTAAAAAACCATAGGATGGTAATTAGCGCAGATCCTAAATCTAATTCAACAACTTCAGCATTTGGAACTTCCATATCTACAGCTATAGTATCTGCAGCTACTAATATTTTAATTGAAGCAATATGGGGCGATTGGAGTGTATGGGAGATTCAAGATCCTCAAGAAAGAGTAGGTATTATTAAATCAATTTTATTAATGACCGCATCTGAAACCGATCTCCAACGAGAGGATGACCCTCAAACTGGTGATGTTGATGAGAGTCAGCACTCCCCTACAAGTTTTTCAGGACTGTTAAGCAGTATAAAAGATGAACATGAAGGATATGGTAGAATTAATCTTCAGGTCGCCATTGATGCTTTGACAAAATATTTAAATGTAAATACTTCAATCAGCGATTATTTATATAGTTCACAAGAAAATCCCCTCGCTAAGCATGCTTTTGCAAGAAGAGTAGTTTTGAAGCCAAATAAACAATACCTTTTTAATATCACAGATAAGGATGAGACTGGTGATTTTGATCTATTCTTATTTTCAAATGAATCTAAGGGGAATGGAGAGCCAATCATACTACAAACCTCAAGAAAATGGTATAGTAATTCAAATTCATTTTATTTTACTCCTAAACAGAATCAGACGGAATCTATAATTGTTGTAAAAGTTATTAATGGTTATGGTAATTTTACTTTAAAAGTTTCAAATGTTAATAACAGTTATGCGCCTCAATTAGAAATTCCTGAAATTTCATATTTTGGAGGTTCTAAAAATACCACAGTTATGGGATTTCAAGAATATTCAGGGGGTTATCATCCTAAAAATTATTCAATTGATAGTTATCGGTTCTATATTAACTATTTTGATAATGACTCAGCTAATGTTCCACCTCAAGAAGTATATGTATCAATTCTCGAACTCTCTATGAATTACTCATTATCTCAATTCAATGTGTTGGATAATAATTATACGAATGGAGCGTTGTTTATTAGCGACTATCTTAAATTACCAGTCCCTATGACTTACCATTATTATTTTATTGCAAGCGATGGTTCACACAAAACAAGATACCCCGAACTCGGTGAATTTTCAATTCTCATAGAATATCCCTATGATTATGAAAAATTTCCATATTTACATAGTTTTAACACTGGTTTGGGAAGTTGGGTTTCTAATGGTACTGGATGGGGGCTGTTAAACCAATATAATTCTGTTGATAATCGAGTCAGTATCTATGATAATTGGACTTCTATGTATTTTGGTGCATACCATAATTATCCGATGAATTATTCATATCAACCTGATTTAATTACAGATCCTTATCCAAATGGAACATTATTCAGTCCTTTATTTGATTTGACACAATTAAACGAAAATCTTACGACCCCTTATGCTAAATTTGGATTGAGAACAAGTATTAATTCGGGAGATTTAATAATCTTACAAATTGGTTTGAATTGGACGAATTGGATCACACTAAGAATTTTTACCGATGAAGAAAGTGAGTGGCATATTGAAGAATTTAATCTAACTGAATATATTGGATATTTTATTCAATTCCGATTCATATCATTTTTGGATGATAATTTTGATCCCGTGAATTATAAAGGGCTCATGCTGGATTGTTTTGAACTAACTAATTATATAAATTTGTATGCCCCACGTATCTATTTTAACTTAGGCTATGATATTTCCTCAGTTAATGGATCAAAATTCGAAAAGTTTGGTTTTTCTTGCGAGTATTTTGATAGGGATAACAGTTACCCCGAATTTGTATATGTCGAAATGAATGGAGCTAATTATTCAATGTATAACGTGTTTGGACATTGGAATACCAGTTTAAATGTTAAATTTACCAGATCATTATTATTAAGCGAGATAAATAACCACACTTTTAGATTTCATGCATCTGATGGTATATTTATTAATACTACTGAATGGTATAATGTAAACAACACCCTTTTTAATTTCATTAGCCCTATACCTTATCAATTTAATTTAAATTATAGCAATAAATTGATTGGATTTCAATTTTCAAGCAAAATTATGACAGATTATTATGTTGTAGGAACTCCAAGTCCCAAAGAAAGTACTGCTTGGTTTAATGGAGATAATACATGGCACTCGATTAGACGTCTTGGACATTATTACATTTATGGTGGCATTGGAAATAGTTATGGAAGTTTAAATCAAGGATATGGGCCAAACTGGGATGCGAAATTAATAACATATCCAATATATCTAAGAGGTGAATATAATTGCTATTTAAAATTTGAACATGAAATTGTTTTACAAAATGAATATGGAGTCTCTCAAGAAAACTTAGATAGTTGTATAATCTCCGTTTCAATAGATTATGGAGAAAATTGGATTATATTAAAAGAATATTATTATGATGATGAAAAATTATCAGGAAACGAGTCTATAGATCTATCAGAATATAGAGATGAAACAGTCATGGTTATGTTTACCATAAACTCTAATGATGCCCCGATCGGTTTAGGGTATGGATGGCTTTTGTCAGATATATACATTGGTTATGATGAAACAACAGATTTTATAAGTCCTAATGTTTACATCATTAGTCCATTAAATCAAGAAACTATAAGTTCAATTTATACCATAAGAGCAAATTTATCGGATAACGTTAATTTAGATAGCTCAAGGATTTATATCTATATAGATGGAGTGCTTGTAGAAAGACAATTATATAGTTTTGATAGAGATATAGGAATCTTAGAGTATAATTGGGATACAACTTATTATTCTGATGGAAAACACGAGATAACAGTAACCGCTTTTGATAAAGAGGGGAATAGAGAGGATGCAACTATTAGTATAGTCGTGCAAAATGGATTTTTTAACTGGCGAACTTGGGGACCTTGGGTAGTGGTTTTTCTAAGTTTAATTATTTTTGGTTTTATTATTTATAAAATAGCTAAAAAGAAAAGAAGGATTTGGAAGGAAAAAATTAAGAAAATAAGCACTGAAAAAATTGGACTTGATAAAATTCAGAAAATGAGAATGGTTGAATTAGTTAAATCAGAGGAAGAAAGGAGTAGACCCCTAATACTTTATTGTAAATTTTGTAAATCATGGTTTGAATCAAATAAATTCGATTATATATGTCCTATTTGTGAGCATGATCAGATTTATGCTGCGTATAATTGCGTAAATTGTAATAAATGGTATTTTAAAGATGAACCCGCTGAGAATTATTATTGTAAAAGTAAAACCTGCAAAAATATTAGATTATTTAGAAGAAAGGGGGAAGAAATAAAGGATATATTGGAAAATGAGGGGACTATACTTCGAAAATTTGATCGAAAAAAAAAGAAATTCAGTATATTAGATTAATAAAGATAATTAAAATATGAAGTGATAAGTTGGGATTAAAAAGAATCGTATATAAAATTAGGAATAAATTAAAACTCCAATTCATAAAGCATACATGGCTTAATTTAAAGAGAGATCGCGCAAAAGCAATATTTGCTATATTAGGAATTATGATCTCAATCGTTCTATTAACTGCAATTGGGATGGTAAATGATACAATGTCATATAATTATATGCAAATAATAACCAGTAGTACTGGAAATGCTGATATTATGATTTCTAAAAGAATACAGACAGATATTAGTTTCAGTCCTTACTTTGATGAAAATATCATAGAAAATGATTTGCAAGATATTGAAGGGGTTGAAGAATTCTTCCCAAGGATAATGATGCTAGTCAGAGCATCTTCAAATAAATCTTCTACAAATTCAACTTTAGAACTGTATGGTTTAGACTTTTTAAAAGAGACTAGCAATGGTCATATGGGAGATTTAGTCTTGGTTGATGAAAATGGACTTAAAACGGGAAATCGTTATTTAGATGAACCTGCTAATGGACATTGTGTGATTTTATGGAGAGTCGCTGAGTTAATGAATTTAACTGTAGGTGATTTTATCCATCTAGAATATTTAGATGATATTGATTTAGAAGTTGTAGCAATTTGTGAACAAGATTTAAAGTTTACTGAATTGGAAAATTCATTGATTTTAGTCAATCTACAACAAGCACAGTCTTTTCTTGTAACAGGAAAGAAGGAAATCAATTTTATTTATGGTACCTTAGAAAACCCCGAGATGATATATGATATAAGGAATGTTGATGAAACTAAGAGAAAATTAAGAGAGATTGGTACACTCATACAGTCTAATCTAGATATCAATGAATTTAGTGTTTCAATGCCTAAACTTGAAGAAATAGGTGCTGAGGAATTTCTACTAATTGCTATGACTGTTATTTTTTGGTTCATTACGATTATTGGTATTCTTATAACAGGGATATTGATAAACTCAATATTATCAACTTCAACTGAAGAAAGAGTTCGGGAATACGGAATTCTTCGAGTAGTTGGTGGTAAAAAGAGTTTTCCTGTTAAAGTAGTTGTGTTTGAAGGTGCTTTAATCGGAACTATTGGTTCACTTCTAGGTATTATTATAGGGCTGATATTTACTCCTTCTATAGTTAATTTTTTATTTGTATTTACTGGTTTTCCATTCCAAGATCTAGAATATATTATTCAACCTCAAACAATTTTTCTTGCGTTCTCAATAGGAGCTGGTGGCGCCTTAGCTGTTTCCTTATTGCCCGCTCTTAAAACTGCTAAAATGAATTTAATAAAATCAATTACTCCATTTCATGCAAAGGAAGAAGGATGGGAAGTTAAGAAAGAAGGAAGTGTAAATGTCAAAAGTTTTCTAGTAGGAATCTCTATTGCTACAATTGGTATGGTAGTCTTCATTCTTTTACCTAACATATTCGTTAGTGCTGATTTTATGTTAATTGCGGGATTATTTGTCGGATTACTTGGTGCTATTCTAATTGGTTTTGTTTTTGCATCAGTTGGAATTGTTCCTCTTATTCAACAAATTTTCCTTGGAATTATTACACCTACAATAAGAAAATATGCTAATATTATAAAAATTTCTTTAAAGCGCAATAGAAGACGTAATACAAGCACTATTGTCATGTTTGCAATTAGCTTTTCATTTATCTTCTTTATAACTAGTGTAACTGAGATGGAGTCTGAAAATATGTCTTTAAATTTAAGATTCCAATATGGTTCAGATCTAGTTTTAATTAATCAAGGATTCGAAGGGGACCCCGATGCTGTTACTTCAAAAATGGCAGAAGAAATTAAGATTCTTCAGGGTGTAGATAACGCAGCAATAACACTCTATAATATGTTTGATATAACATCAGTTTTATCAGTAATCTACGACTTTAGTGAAGGTGGAGGATTTTTTGATGAAGAATCTCTAAACGAAGCTTTTCTAAATGTTTTTGAATTTTATACAGAACAGTCAGAAAGGAAATATAAAACGAGGGCTTCAGATATCCCCGAAATTGATATTTTTGAGGTAGGTTTTATAGGTATTGAAGAAAATTTTGTTAATTTAGTAGATAATGATCTTGTCATTTGGAATAGTCCGGGAAGTGGAAACGAATATTCTTTCAATCAACTTTTTAATCATAATGATACTTGCATTATCTCAGGATCACTCGCATCAGTTCTCGGAATTAAAGATATTGGTGAAAAAATATTGATTTCTTTTTACGAGAATGAAACTGGCACTGAAAAAGGCGACCTAGTGAGAGATCCTTTAGGATTCACGGTTGTTGGAATATCTGGCGGGATACCAGGATTCTGGAATATTAGAAGTTCTGTCTCAATGGCTGCAGGCAGCGGAGTAATTGTTTCTTTAGAGAATTATATGCGATTAATGGATATTGAAAATCCAGGAAACCCAGATATGACAGTAGATAAAATTTTTATTAATTTAATAGATAGTTCTGAAGAAAACATTGAAGAAACTAAAGAAGAGATTCAATCTTCCTATCAAGATAAAGATTTTTTTATTGATGATGCTATCTCGAAAATAATCTTTCTTAATGATATGTATGAGCGGCAAAGTACATTAATGGAGGTTATTAATTGGTTCGCTATTGCAATTGCCGTCTTTGGTCTAATCAGTTCTATGTATGCAATAATGCTTGAAAGGAAATTTGAAATTGGTATTTTAAGGTCTGTTGGAATGAAAGTTAAAAATGTTAGGAAATTATTTCTTATAGAAAGTATGATTTTAATGCTATCCAGCGGAACAATGGGGACAATAATTGGAACATATTGCGCATATCTATTAGAAACAAATTTAGGACTTATGACAGAGATGCCAATCGTTTTTGAGATACCGTTTGATGTCCTATTAAGAGTTTATTTCATCTCAATACTAGTAGGATTTGTAGGCATGTACATAATTCTAATACGGCTAAGTAGACAAACAATTATGGATATCTTTAGGCAAACCTTTTAAGAAGAGGATTTAACTTCCTTAAGGAATTGAATCATTTCATTCCAAGCTTTCCCTCTGTGGGAAATTTTATTCTTTTCTTCTGTTGTTAATTCTGCAAATGTCCTATTCTGGACGATATTAGGTATAAAAATGGGGTCAAATCCAAATCCCCCAGAACCTCTTCTTCTTTCTGATATTCTTCCCTCTACTTTTCCTTCAAAAAAGAAATCCTTCTTAAAAGGCTTGAAAAAAAGGGCAATAATCGTAATAAAATGAGCCTTTGATTGATTAAAATTGTTAATTAATCGCAAAATACCCTCATTTCCTATTGTTTTAAATACATAAGAGGAATACACTCCGGGAAATCCATTAAGAGGTTTGTCAACAAAAAATCCTGCATCTTCTACAAAACAAGAGCAATTAGCTATAGATTTTACACTATTTAATTTAAAAGAAGCATTTTCTCTTATTGACTCTGTTTGTATCTCAATTGTTTCCAGATTTAATTGTTTTAATTGATAAGGGATTTTCTCATATTCAAATAACTTTCTTATTTCATTAAATTTAAAATTATTTGTTGTAATAAAATAAATTACATCTTCCTCTTTTTTCATAATTACAATAATTCTCTAAGGCTTATTTAGATATAGTTCTATTTTCCTCTAAAATCCAAATTCCAAAATTTTATTTTGGAGAGTTCATTTAAGTTTATATCTAATTTATGATCAACAGAATATTGCTGAGATATCATGGCTCGAATGCATAGTAGAAAGAGAGGAAAATCTGGTTCAAAACGTCCGGCAAGACTGGAAAAGCCTGTTTGGGTGGAACTTAGCGGAGAAGAAGTAGAAAGTGAAGTGGTAAAATTAGCTAAAAAAGGTCTTTCTAAATCTAGGATAGGTATCACTCTTCGCGATTCTTACGGTGTTCCATTAGTAAAAGTCGTTACTGGTAAATCTATTAGCCAAATTCTTGAAGAAAATGAAATTGAAGCACCACTACCTGAAGATTTATCAGATTTGGTTAAAAAAGCATTAACTATCAGAAAACATCTAGAAGCGAATCATAAAGATTTAGAAGCTAAAAAGGGTCTTAATAGAACTGAATCAAAAGTTTATAGACTAATTAAATATTACAAAAAGAAGGGATATCTCGAACCAGACTTTAAATATGATCCAGAAAAGATAAGAACAATCGTGATGAGGTAATCTTACAATGAGTCAGAAAACTAGAAAAAGAAAAACTAAAGTTAAAAAAATTTCTTTCAAAGATAAGAATTGGTACACAATAATAGCTCCAAAGAGTTTCAATTTTAGAGAGATTGGGGAAGTTATAGGATTCCAAAATAATATATTAGGAAGAACACTTGAAATCCTATTATATGATATCACTCAAGATTATAAGGATATAAGTTTAAAATTAAGATTTAAAATCGTAGATTTGAATCCAGAAGGAAATATCTGTAATAGCATTTTTTGGGGTCATCAGTATACAAATGATTATATACGGTCATTAATCGGCAGAGGAAGTTCAAAAGTTCAGGTAATTCTAAATTTAACTACAAAAGATAATTGGACTTTCCGACTTACCGCCATATGCACCACAATAAGAAGAGCAAGAAGTTCTCAGCAAGCGATTATTAGGAAAATCATCTCGGAAATTCTTAAAGAATTTGCTGAAAATTTGAATCATGAGAAGTTCACTAATGGAATTATTTTTCATGAATTTGAAAATCAAATTACCAGAGTTGCTAAAACCATCTATCCATTATCTAATTGTACGATAGTTAAAAGTAAAATAGTCTCTATACCTGAAGGTGGCGAAGATAAAATATATGTTCCTAAAGAAGAGGATTTTGAAATTGTTGAAGTTGAAGTACCACGTTCGCGAAAAAGTGAGATTAGAAGAACTGAAAGGATTAATGTTAAAAAGTACGCCTATGCTAAAGCTTCGAAAGGTAATGATTCAGATAAAAAGGACAACAAATAATTTTTTTAGTATTTAATATAGAGCTGTTTTTTTTTAAGATTTTTTTTCTAGAAGAATTCTACTATCTGATTTGCATTAATTTTATAACACAAGTAAATTAAATGATCAATATCGTTATTCAAAATAATTTTAATATAAGGTTATTAACGTGTCTAATGAAGAAGGAAACAGAAATAATCCATATACCTTTGATGATTATCTATTTGTAAGAGATAATTTTAATTATTATCGAGATGATGAATTTCTTCAAGTTTTAGTCAGACATTATTGTCCTCCTGATCAATATGAGATAATGAATCGTGACCTTTCAGCTTTATCCGATTATGTTTCGTATAAATGGAAGGATCTTGCTGATAAAGCAAATGAACTAGAAAATAGAATTAAAGTTACTAAAATTAAACATTATGATGCACATAATCATCGAATTGACAGAATCGAACGCTGTTGGGAAACAGAAACCTTAGAACGGGAAGTATTTAGCCTTGGACTCTGGGATCCAAATAGAAATACAGCATGGAGTAGATTTATGAAAATGTTTTTATTATATGAAAATGGAGAAGCTGGTGTGATGTGTCCAGTAGCTTGTACTCATGGTCTTATATGGCTTTTACAGAAATATGAACATGAATTATCTCCTAAAGCATTCGACGTACTTAAGTATTTAAGAGATGGGAAAAATGGAGAATATGCTAGAGGTTCTCAGTTTGTTAGCGAAATTCAGGGGGGAAGTGATGTACCTGCCAATCTTGTTGAAGCAGTATTTGAAAAAGAAGACGATCCAGATAGTATATCAAATGTATGGAGACTTTATGGTCAAAAGTTCTTTTGTTCAGCAGTCCACACGGATTATGCACTTGTTACAGCTAAACCTAAGGATACTCCTTCATCAACCAGGGTAGCAGCATTTGTGGTGCCAGCATGGCTTCCAAATAATAAGGAAAAAGAAATTAGAAATTCATATACAATAGATCGCCTAAAACCAAAATTAGGAACTGCTGAACTACCAACAGCTGAAATCACCTACAATGGAGCGGTTGCTTATCCTGTTGGCCCACTTGAGAATGGTTTGGCTAATGTGGTGGGAATAGTTCTTTCTTTATCTAGATTACATGTGGCATTTGGCATGGCAGCCGGAGCTTTAAGAATAGCTAGAGAAGCGATATTATATGCCAAATTTAGAACTGCATTTGGCCTTCCGGTTTCATCTTATCCAATGATGATAAATCAAATTAACGAATTAGATCATTTTGCCAAAAGAACTGCTGTGGGAGCTTTTAAAGTTTATTCAGAATTTATTCATTTTAAAGAAGAGCTAATTAGTGGCATAAGGGATTTACAAAAAATTGAGGATATTGAGGAACGAAAACGTCGATATAGATTACGTGAACTAGTAATGCTTCAAAAAATAGTAGTAGCAGATGAATGTCCTAAAATGACAAGAATGGCAATTTCTTTTTTTGGCGGCCATGGAATCATGGAAGATTTTTTATGCTTCCCACGTTTTGTGCGTGATGCTTTCGTGCAAGAATTATGGGAAGGACCACGTAATGTATTATTAACTCAAATACATCGAGATTTTCAGAGAGTACATGACTGGTACCCTCCTGATGACTTTATTAGAGATTTACTACAGGGAGCTAATAATGATTTAATAGAAGAATATGCAAGTGAATTTTCAAGGATAATATCTCATGAGAGTCTATTGAGAAATGATGAAAAAACTTTAGAGATTTGTAAAGACTGGGAAAGATTTTCAAATGAACTTTTTATCGCATATCAAGAACAAGCCCTTCGAGAATTAAATCACGCAGAAAAACCACTTAAGTTCTCCAAATTACTACGTCAATTTAAAAAAAGGACATTAAACATAGATTAAAAGTTTTTAAATTTCTAATTTGAGAAAGTATTTGGTTTTTTTATAATCTTTCCATCAGAATCTTGATAATAGAGAGTATTTGGGGGGATATCTTCATTTACTAATGTATGGGCACCGATAACTGAGTTTTCCCCTATAATTTTTCCACACATTATACTAGCATTGATTCCTGTTTGAGAATTAGGACCAATAATTGCTCCTAACTTTCTCTGCCCTGAATCAATTAGTTTTCCATTTATGTTCATTTTTATACTATAATTATCAAAACGTAAGTTTGATAATTTTGTACCAGCCCCGAGATTAACATTCTCGCAAACAATACTATCTCCTATGTAATTGAAATGTGGAATTGCAGTATTTGAAAGAATAAGTGAGTTCTTCGCTTCAGACATTCCTATATGACAATTATCTCCAATTGAAGTATATGGTCGAATAAAAGCATTCGGACCAATTAAACAATTTTTACCAATATAACAAGGTCCTTGAATATTTGTTCCGGATTTAATAATCGTTGCTTCTCCTATATAAATTTCTCCTGAGATAAAAGCATTTTTTTCAACTTTTCCTAATACTTTTCCCTTTTGATTATCTAATATGTATTTGTTTGCATCTAAAAGCTGCCATGGTAAGCCAATATCATTCCAATAAAAATTGTTAATGTTATAACCATAAATCTTTCCAGCCATTTGACTAAGTAGAATTTTCATAGAATCAGTAAATTCATACTCTCCTCTGATTGACTTATCAGTTTTTTCGATTGCTTTAAATATTTTAGATTTAAATAAATATATTCCTGCATTTGCGAGATTGCCTAAATTTAAATCGGGAGAAGGCTTCTCAGTAATTTTTTCTACAAATCCACTTGAATCAAGTGATATTATTCCATAGTTATGTGGATTATTCACCTCAATTAAGGATATTAATCCTTCACAGGGTGTTGTTTTAAATTTCTGAATTAATTCTTTAAATATTTTTGAATCAACTAATAAATCACCGTAAATAAGTAGAAAATCATCGTCTCTAACAAAATTCTTAGCATATCCAGTGGCATGAGCTGTTCCTAAATATTCTTCTTGAGTAATATAATCAATTTTAATATCTAATTTTCCCTTATCTCCCCCAAAATAGGCCTTAATCATTTCTTCCTTGTATCCTACAACTAATAATAGCTCATCAATTCCCGCCTCAATTAAACCTAGAATAATGTGCTCTAATAAAGGCTTTCCAGCTATAGGAATTAGTGGTTTTGGTCTAGTGGCTGTTATAGGTCTTAATCGCTTTCCTTTTCCAGCTGCTAAAATAACAGCTTTCATAAATATTTAGAAATGAGCATATTATTAGAAATTAATGATCAAATTCTTGGATAATTTCATTTAAGTAAGTTTTTAATGAGCGATATGGTTTTAAATCTCCCGAAAAATCTTGCTTTAATATCTCTTCTTGGGAAACCCTCTCTTCTAATTGATCAAATATCTCTTTAATTCTATTAAAATCGCCCGATGCTACGAAATCAAGAGAATATCCATTGATATCTCCAAATAAAATCAATTTTTTACTACCGTTCTCTACTAAATCATCAAATTGAATTTCTTTGATATTCATCTGTGCTCGGATTTGAGTATTCATTGCTATTGTAGCTAATCTTGCTGATAAATTTGAACTAAATAAATCGATATTTTCATTATTAATCTCTCTCTTAAGGTCATTTAATAGTGATGTATCATATAATTGAGAGATAATCGGTAATCCTTGGGCAGAAATTCCACAATAAATAATCTTATTTGCTATTTGGGCATAAACGTATTCAATTTCCTCATCTTCTAGTGGGTAATGATATTTATCCCACAAATATCCAGTAATTAATTGAATTACCTTAGAAAATTCAGATTTTTTTGAATATTCCCTAATTTTATTTGGATTATCGTAATTTGCAAAAACTTTTTCATAAAATTCGTTTAACAAGTTATCCGCTTCTTCAGAATTTGATAAAAAGTCACCGGTTATACAATAAAAGAGATTTTGAAGATCTTCAGTAACATCATGCCTGATTATCATACGTTCTTTACCAGATTTACCTTCAAAAAAGATATTTTTTAAACGCCAACCGTAATTAGGACTTATACTATGAATTAACTTTTCTATAAATAACACAATTTCAAACATTGGAAATTTATTTTTGTTTGAAATGTATAGAATTTCATCTTCTAAGATTATAGCAAAACCTGTTATCATGAGTAAAATCTTGAAATAATTGTTATTCAATAATAATCGTATAGCTACAGAAATTTAAAATTATTCAAAAACTTAATTTTTTATGATATTGAGGTAACAAAGTAATTTTTTCCGAAAATTTTTAGAATATCATATAATAATTAACTTTTAATAATTCATAATATAAATATAAAATAATTCATCCATTTAGAGATGATCTAAGGAGATTTCTTAATAGAAACAAAAGTTTGCGGAATAAACCGTAATCAATTTGAAGAGAAAGCTGATTTAGGAAATGAAAATAGTTAGATTAGAAGAAAAGAAAGAGATTCGAAAAGCTGCTGAATTATTATATAATTCTAAAGAAGCAATTGTTTTAACCGGAGCAGGTATTTCAACAGAATCTGGAATTCCAGATTTTCGTGGAGATGGGGGTATTTGGGAAAAATATAAACCAGAAATTTATGGAAACATCCAAGCATTTTTAAAAAATCCGAAAAAATTCTGGGAATTAGCTCAAAAAGTTGCTCCCAACCTATTTAAAGCAAAACCAAACCCAGGTCATTATGCTTTAGCAGAATTGGAGAAAATGGATATTATTAAAGCGGTTATAACTCAAAATTTTGATGATCTTCACCAAAAAGCAGGCTCAATAATAGTATATGAAGTTCATGGAAACATCAATCGATTTAATTGCTTGGGGTGTAAATCTTCTTATACAAAAGATCAGATAATGCGTAAGTTGAAAAAGGAAAAAGGTGCTCCTCAATGTGATTTTTGTTCAGCACCTTTAAAACCTTCAGTTGTACTATTTGGAGAAGGTCTGCCAACTTTTGAAATATATCAATCACGAGCATTAGCACAGAAAGCGGATATAATGTTAATTGCAGGATCTTCATTAGAAGTAGCACCTATATGTGATTTACCTTTATACACTCTAAGAGAGGGTGGTAAATTAATTATAGTTAACGATCAACCAACAAATTTAGATAAACGTGCTGAAGTTGTAATTCGTCACAAGACTGGAATAGTGTTACCTTTGATTATTGAAGAAATCAAGAAGATGCAACTAGAACTGGATGATAATAATTAAATTTTTATATTTTTTAGAAATTTTGGATTTTTTTGATGAATGAAATTAGTGTGATTAAAAAAGATTGGAGAAAAATTGACTTATCTTTTGGTTTAGTATATCCGAATTATTATGAATTAGGAATCTCTTCATATACTATAAGGCTGCTATATTATCTTATTAATTCTAATGAAAACTATGTATGTGAAAGAATATTTCTTCCTAGAGGAATCCGGTTTCCTGCCTCAGAAAACTATATTTCTGATGAAAGTATACGAAGTATTGAAAACAAAATAACTCCTATTGATTTTGATATATTAGGGTTTTCTATTCACTATGAAAATGATTTTAAAAATATTCTATGGATTATAGAAAAATCAGGTATCCCCCTTTATTCACAAGAACGGAGAGAAACAATGTTAAAAGAAGGATTTAAATATCCACTAATTATAGGGGGTGGTCACGTGATTACCTCAAATCCATTACTTCTTAGTGATATTTTCGATCTATTTTTCATTGGAGATTGTGAACCAAATCTTAATCTTTTTTTAGCTACATTTTTAAAGTTTAAAACCGGTAAAATTGACTTTCAAGAGCTCCTTCAACAATTAAAGTCGATAAATGGGATCTATATTCCAAGTTTAAAAAATGAAACAAAAAGAGCAATATTAGAAAATATCGATGAGTCTCCTATTCCTATTTTCCAATTAATTTCCAGGTCAAAAACTTATCAAAAAATTTTTGAAGAAAACTTTTTTATTGAAATCAATAGAGGATGTCCATTTCAATGCAAATTCTGCATATCTTCATTTCATAATTCTCCTTTTCGAAATAGAAGTTATGAAAACATTCGAAAGACAATTGAAGAAGCAATAGTACAAACGCAATTTGAAAAAATTTCTCTAATTGGTTCGTGTGTTTCATCTCATCCTAAATTTTATGAAATTTGCGACTACATTCTGAGTCAAGGCAAAAAACTGAGTATTCCCTCAATTAGAATAGATCATTTGACTCCAAAAATAATTAAAGTCCTTGAAAAGGCTAATATCAAATCAATAACTCTAGCACCTGAAACAGGTACTGAAACTTTACGATATTCTTTAGGGAAAAGGATTTCAAATGAGAAGATATTGGAAGTTCTGGAACAGATCAAAGACTCAAAAATTAGAAATGTAAAATTTTATTTTTTAATTGGACTACCTGATGAGAGAGACGAAGATATAAAGCAAATTATTAATTTATTAAATCAGATCTCTGATATTGGTTTTGAGACTAATTCATTAAAAGTTAACATCAACCCATTTGTACCCAAATTTAATACACCCTATGAAAACAAAATTAATTTTTATTTAAGTAGCAATCTAAAACTCTTAATATCTAAGTTCCAAATACTAGAAAAAGCTTTAAAAAAAATACCAGCAGTTAAATTAAAATTTCAAAATCCAAAAGAAATTGTTAAGAAAGCAAGAATGCAAACACTCTTTTCTTTAGGAGATGAGACAATATCTGAACTACTAATTAAATATTATCTTCATGGAGGAAATCTTGGAGCTTTAAGGAGAGCAGAAAAAGATCTAGGTATTTCTATTGATAACTATCTTTTAAAAGTTCATTCTAGTCACAAACCTTGGAAGTTTTAAAAAAAAAATAGTAATTTATTCGATTTTTTCAAAAGCTTTTTTGGCAGCACCACAAACCGGACAGTTATCAGGGGGATCTCCTTCATGTGTATAGCCACATACAGAACATATATGCATCTCTTTAACTTCTAAATCTTTTCCCTCTTCAACTAATTTCAGTGCATTCTCATATAATTTATGATGGATTTTCTCTACTTCATTAGCATAGGTAAAAGTTCTTTCAGCATTTTTTATTCCTTCACTCTTTGCATCTTCGATAAATTTTGGATACATTTGTGTGAACTCATGAAATTCTCCACCAATCGCTTCCTTTAAATTTTCAATAGTAGATTTAATCCCTCCCAAAGCTCTTAAATGATTATGTGCATGAACAGTTTCGGCAGCAGCAGCGGCTCTAAACAGTAGGGCTACTCCAGGGAATCCATCTTGTTCTGCTTTTTTAGCAAAAGCTAAATACTTCCTATTAGCTTGAGATTCTCCAGCAAAAGCTTCTTTTAAGCCTTCTTCTGATTTTGTCATCTTCTATCTTAATAACCTATTTTAATATTATTTTAAGTTTAGAGGAGATATAATTTTAAGTTCTTTTTTATAATTCATAAATTTATGAGAATTAATTAAAAAGTTATGAATAGAAAAAAATAATCTCCTTAAAAAAATAATCAAAATGCCTTATTCTTCTAATTGTTCTCTAATGTTATTAACAATTTTATGTAAGTAGAATTCTGCCACACCAAATTTAGTTTTTGAATCAAAAACTAATATTATGAAATATTTTTCATTGAAGTATTCAGAAAAGATAAGTTCATTATCCTTAGAAGTATAAAACAATTTTAAAATAGAATTATTGCAAATTTTAATTCTAAAATCTACTTCCTTCAATATTTTTCTCAGCGAAGTTTTATTCCTCGCAGATGAATAGAGAATCTTGCCCCCATCTGTTAAAAAGATTATATCATTAAGTTGATCATTTGGTTTAATGCTTTTTAGATATTTTATTACTTTTTCTTCTTTTTCTAAATCATATTCTTTGCTAGAAAATTCTTTTATAATTTCCTTTACAAGATAATCTAAATCATCATCATATATGTATTCCAAGTCTGTTTTTATGTGATTTTTTTTAACGTATCTGATAAATTTTATATGTAACTTTGAAATTATTTTTTCAAGCATAATAAGATTTTCATCTGTATCGCATAAAAGACCGTATATTAGGTTACTTCTTTCAAAAATAGTAAGTTTTACACCTCCTCCCATTTCTAAAGTTTTTATTTTATCTCCTATCAATTCATTTGTAAAGGACATGAGGGCTGTAAAGTAGGAGGATATTAATTGTTCTTGTTCTAATCGAAATAAATCTGTAAAACTTAATCCGTAAATACAGATTCCTGACCTGTTGAAGATTAACAAATTATGGATGCTTAATATTTCTGAAGATCTTTTAATTTTTGAAACTAATGAAGACTTCTCCGGTATTGTCATATCATTTTATTAAGATTAAAATATAAAAAGGAAAAAGTTTTAAGAAAAAAGGTTTTAAGGAATATTATTTTTCATTTGAGTAATTGTATGAAGTAGTTCCTTTCTTAAAACCTATTTTTCCATATAAATCAGACAAAATAGTGATTAAATGAGTAAGAATTAAGTATGAGAAAGGAAAGAAGATTATCCAGAGAGTTATCCCTAAAAGTTTAGTGTTTAATACTTTTCTTTGTTTTTCAATCAATTGAGGTATTCTATAATATATCAATTTTTTTTCATATGATTTTTCACTTACAATACCTTTTCTATTGAACCCCTGTTGATATTTACCACTTTTCATAAGAGAATGAAAATCTCTAAAAATCCAAATAAACCAACCATTAAAGCATTCCTTTGAATTTATTGTTCTTATTGTATAATCAAGTAATTGAAGCTGTTTTTCTTCAGTAAATTTGGTTTGATTCTTCCAATCATCATGAAATCCATATTTAGCTCCTGCTCCAAATTCTGTGAAAATCCAAGGTTTGGCAAAAAGGGGTACACTCATAATATCTAAAAAAAGGCTTAACATTCTTTCATGTCCATAGTACCATCCAAAATATGAATTAATCGTGGCAACATCAGCATATCTTCTGGTCAAATCAGTTATTAATTTACGTGAGACGTAAGTAACTATTCGAGTGTCATCATAGTTTCTAGCCAATACCATTAACCTTTTTATAAATCTAGAACATTCTCGTCTATGTATCGGAATTTCATTACCCACACTCCACCAAATAACAGAAGGATGATTAATATCCCTCTTTATTAATTCACGTAATGTTCTTGCAGCTACTTTAAATACTTTATTACTTTTATAATTACAATTCCAATAAACTGGGATTTCTTCAAGGATTAAAATCCCAATCTTATCTGCAATATCTAACAAATCTTCATCATGAGGATAGTGAGCAGTTCTCAATGCATTAAATCCTAATGACTTTATCGTTTTAATATCCTCTAATCTTTTTTCATATGGAATCGTACGTCCAAATGGCACATATTCCTCATGAAGACTAATTCCTTTTAATCGGATCTTTCTTTTATTTAAGAAAATATTAGAACCTATAACTTCAATTTGCCTTATTCCAAAATGGTGTTCATAAAGAATATTTTCCTTGAATTTTGTAGACGTTTTAATTATTTTGAAATAATATAAATTAGGGTTATCTGGTGACCATAGCTTAGGATTATTCATTTTTAAAGTAGTAACCCCTACTCCAGAACCTTCGAAGACTTCGCCTTCATATAAGGTATTTGAATGATTTGAACCTAATATTTGCCATTTGAATGAAAGAGAGCCAATTATTTTATAGGTAATTTTAACGTCACATACATTTAATGTATTTAATGTTGTTTTTATTACAATATCTTTAACTCGATTATTATTTAATAATAATAAATCAACATTACGATAAATTCCGCCCCAATTAAACCAATCAAAAAATATTGCTGGAACCCTATCTTTTTCCCGAATATTATCAACCCTTACTACTAAAAAATTATCTTCCTGGATGAGAACTTCACTAATATTGACATAAAAAGGAGTAAAACCACCATTATGCTCACCTAAAAACGCTTCATTCAACCACACCTGAGTTTTATAATTACTTCCTTTAAATCTAATTTGATATGTATGACTACTTGTATCTACTGATTCATTGAGATTAAACTGATAGAAATGCCAAATTATTCCCTCGAAAACTTCGAAATTCTTTAAGAGATTAAAGCTTTTTGGAATCTGTATATCGATTAAGCTATTATCGTTATTATTATAATTTTCAAGTAAATACCAGCCTTTTTCTATACCAATATCATCAAAATCGGGCTTATATTTCCAAGTTCCGTTCAATGGTACTACTTTCATTCTTTATTTTCCTAATCAAATGAAATTGAATTAAGACTAATTAACTGAATTAATTTAATAAATGCTAGAAGTTATAATAATTAAACCCTTTAGGCAATTAGAATCTAACATATCATTTTTTTACTATGTTTCCTCACATTCTATTTAGAATTTCTTAAAAATTTTAAAAATACCTTCTTTTAAAAGAGGTTTCATTGAAATGGGTGTTTTTATTATCTATTAATTTGTCAAACTTTAAAATCCAAGGCTAGACCGCGTAAGGAATTGTTTTTTCTAAAATGAGATTAGACAGATAATATTAACCTTCTATGATGGTTTTTCAACTAAGTTTAAATATAAGCTAAGAGAATTATATTTTAAATACAAATTTATTTTAAAATATTTAAAACCAATAATAAGAATAAAAATTTTAATGAAAGGAGGAATAAAAAATGGCTAAAAAACCAGCAGTAGAAACCCTTTTCGTAAAGAGCAAAGTAAAGGAATACATAAAATCCAAGAATTGCAACACGGCCAGCGAGGTTCTTGATGGGAATAAGCTGAATTCCATTCTTATAGAACTTTTAGAAAAAGCTGTTACCCGCGCGAAGGCAAACAACCGAAAAACAGTTCAGGAGAGAGACTTATAAACGAAATAGGTTAATTAGTTAAAAGATAAAAATTTTACATTTTTTTTATAATTTATTTACTTTCCTATTTTTTTCCAATTTTGCCTGCTATTGACATAGGTTCAAAGGGAAAAAGAAATATAACTATATTCTCGTATTCTGCTAATATTTTTGACGAGAATAGTGAACGAAATTCTGATGTTTCAGAGCATATAATAATAATATAAACTTTCTTTTCAAAAAAATTATTAATCCATCACTGTATTTTCACTTAAATGAGTCTTTTTATACTCTATAAGTATTACACACACAACTTATAGAATAAAAAATTCTCAAAAAATCGCCTTATCCTCTAATTCTACTCTTAATTAAGTAGAATTTTTTATTCTACTTTCTCTCCTTTTATTTTTAGGGCTTAGAATTACTTTATTATTCAATATTTAATGAATACTAATCCTATTTCAATTCTTTGTCAATAATGAAAAAGCCAACAGAGATTATGCTTTTTAATCTTTGAAGATCATCTTTCAATTTTTTCACACGTTTATATGGTCCTGAAACTGCGATAATTTCTAAACATTTTTCAAACTCTAAATGAACGTGTAAGGTAGAGATGATAATATCATGAAAATGATGTTGTAAATCAGTTTTTAATATTTCATCTGTTTGTTGAATATTTGCATAAATAGGTCTTGAACCATAATCGTGGTTATGATAGGTATAATCATGATCTATGGCATGAGAATGATCATCTAATTTATCTTCTTCTTTTATATCCACATGATTTTCTTTATGCTCGAAATGTTTATGAGTCATTATTATAGAGATACAACCTACCACATTTCCAGAGGATATTAATATATTTTCTTCGCTTATCATTAGGGCTTTCATTGCTTTCCTAATTGCATCTGATCTAGAGATATCAAGAGTCTTTCTAAATAACTCAAACTCGTTGTATAATTCTTTAGGAAGAGAAATTGTAAAACGTTTATATTCCTCCATATTTCGCAAAATATTTTTTTTTGTTGCTAAGACTTAATATTGAATTATTTTTACTTAAAAAAGATAATGGTTAGAATATTCTCTTTCTTGAATCTTTACATAGTACCTTGTAATCATTATTATAGTAAAACATGTTGTATTTTTTCTTATTTAGCGATCAGAATAGCTACAGGTACCGAAGCCTCACGCCATTGAGCAATTTTGCCAGAATATTCTAAATCTAACTTTACCCGACCATGATCTCCTAAAATTATCATTAAAGATTTAGGTCTTAATTGTTTATAATTTCCTAAAATCCATTTATCGGTACGTAAAATTAATTTTTCGATCAAATCTTCAGGTGTTCTTTGCTTTAAAGCTTGTTGTTGTTTATGTAAATTTTCGAAATCCAAATAATGCATCCATGAAACATCATAATTATTGATTGTCTTAGCGCTTTCAATCCACGTTGCCATGTCAGTATCTTTAGCAACCGAATACGTACCACCGTCATATCTGGCTAAATCCTTTTTCCTTCCAATGAAACATGATTTTTTTCCATTGTTATTAAGAAATCGCAATAAATGAAATCCATTTGGTTCTTTTTCGAATCCACCATAAAGTATTTGATGTAAAACTCCTAAAGTATAGGGATTCTTAGTAGATAACAATAACATCATTTGTGATTGCCGTATCATGAATTCGGGTTTATGAAATGTGAGCTCAAACAAGCCAAAGTTGTCTATGAGAATTATAACGATTCTTTCAATGCTCTGATATAACTCAGTAATAGAATCAACTGGTTCTGGAATGGTATCGAGAGGAGGGTCAATATTCAATAATTTTATCAATGTGGCGGGCAATTGATTTAAATAACATTTAATAGTTTGGAGTTCAGTCATTATAGTGTCATAAAATTATTAGTTTAATTTAACATTATTAGATAATAATACTTATATAATTATCATAAAATAATTCGAATTTATTTGTTTAGTATTAACAATTTATCCAAATAGCCATCTAAGAAAAAAAAATTAAATTTCATGAAAAAGTGAAAGAATAAATGAAATCATTATATATTGATGCTTCTAATTCTGGAATATCTGGGGATATGTTTTTAGCTTCGCTTTTAGAATTAATTTCTAACCCAAAAAAGGTAATTAATGAACTTATTGAACTTAAAGATTATTTAAAGGGAATTAAGAGGCTTGAAATAGAACTAGTAAAAGTTAAAAGAACTGGAATAATGGTAAATCAACTTAAACTAAATATTGAAGAAAATAGACATCAAAGATCATCTAAGAGTTTAAAAATTGCATTAAAAACGTTTTTAAATGAAAAAGTATATTCAGAATCGGCAAAAAGTTATGCTATTAACGTCCTAGAAACATTATTCCAAGCAGAAGCAGAAGTACATGAAAATTTAATAGAAAATATACATCTTCATGAATTAAGTTCTGTGGATACCTTGATAGATATTTTAGGAGTTACAAAAATTTTAGATAAATTAGGATGTTTTGAGAAGGATTTTAAAATATACTGTAGTAAATTACCTTTAGGAGCAGGAAAAGTTAAAACTGCTCATGGAATCTTAGCAATTCCTGCACCCGCCACCATAAAAATAATAGAAAAATCAGAGTTGGTTGTTCTAAATGGCCCTATCGAAAGTGAATTAGTAACTCCCACCGGAGCAGCCTTACTTGTGAATTTAAATCCCACTTACTTAATTTATCCCAATGAAATGATTCTTGAAAAAGTTGTATATAGCACCGGAGAGAAAGAGTTTAAGGATTTTCTAAATATACTTCGAATTTTCTATGGTGAAAGTTCCTATACTGAAAAAAAATCTCTTTACAGTCCTCTCCAGAAATATGTTGAGGATCTCACTATTTTAGAGACAGATGTGGATGATATATCCGGAGAACTTATTGGTAATTTTATTAAAACTTTAGAAACTAAACAAGTGCTTGATATTCAAGTTATACCAAGCATTACCAAAAAAAATAGACCAAGCCATGTAATTAAAGTACTCTGCCGTCCTGAAAATAGCTTTGAAATAATTGAAATTATAATAAGTGAATTAGGTACTCTTGGAGTAAGATTTAACACCATAAAAAGAGTTTGTATCAATAGAGAAATTATTAAGACAAAAATTCAAATTAATGAAAATCAATATGATGTAAGATATAAAGTCTCTTTCTTCCAAACAGAGAAGGGCAAAAAAGTAGTTAATATTAAACCTGAATATGAAGATTTAAAAAAAATTAGTACGTTAACTGGGCGTTCAGTCAAAG
>JBATUM010000033.1:0-2785 GCA_049671145.1 Promethearchaeia archaeon | reverse complement strand
TTTTATAATAAATTTTAATTTAAGATTTATGTAAAAATCAAGAAATTTCTTTAGAATTCTTGGTAGATATTCAAAAGTTTTTTTCAAATAATTACTTATTATTAAAATTTTCATCGTTTGATTATATTATATAAAAAAAATTAGCTTAAATTATTGATGAAATCAATGAGTTTTGCAATAGTATAAAGGGCTCCCATATAACTATTTGGAATATCCTCGACTTTGATATCTGATTTTAATATATTTTCATTTTTTAAAATTTCCATTAAATCAGACGATTTTGGCAAGGATTTAACGATAGAATAAAATTCAGGGTGATATTTAGGTCCCTTTTTAATGTTTCTTTGTGCCCATTTAACTCTTTTTTTTAAATAACCGTTTAATTGATCAAAAAATGAACTCGAAGCGTTATAATTCAAAGCATCTGCAACTCTTACTTTTGCAACCTTACGATTTAATGATGTTGTCACTTTTCGCTCATATAAAAATCTATCATTCCATGGACGGATGAACAGTCTTCTAAATTGATGATACAAATTATTTTTTACACCTCCCTTCAAAGTTGTTCCACAAGGGATAATATAACGATCCATTAACGGACTATACCTATCAATTAAATATGCGTTTGTAGTTCGTCCAGCTTCCATATAATAATAATAAATTTTTGCAAGAACCTTCCCTGATTTATCGTTTGCATAATGTTTTAGTAGGTCACTTTTAAGGCGATCTTTATATCCTAAACTTAATTTTTTATATTCTTTTGAGAAGATATTGTAAGGTATATTACTGAAATATGTTCCATATCTCCTTCCTCCTCCTTGTTTTCGAATTAAATTTTCAATTGCGATTTTAGGGACGGGATCACCACAAGACCAAAGAAACATAGGTTTATAGAACTCTCCTGAGTGGCCTGTAATATTTAGTTTGTATCCTTTTTTAATTTTTAATTTTTGGTATTGATAACCATGATGCCAGTTTAAAATATTCATACATGCATCAAAATCTATAAACGCATCATTAATTTCTTGTTGGATTGTATTACTAGTAACTTCATGATGATGTATCGTATGATTTAAACCTAGTATATCAGCTATTTGTTTTGATAAAAAAACATCTGGATAATTGGGCATACCAGTTGTTGAAGTATCAAATTGAAGGCCATAATGAACGAAAATTGTGGAAAGCATTCTGCTATCATGCCCTCCACTTAAATCTAATACAATTTTTGTATTAGCTTTTTTCAGAGAATTAACAATATTTTCAAATCTTTTTATTATTGATTTATTATCAAGTTTTTTTATTGAAAATATATCTTTTAAAATTTTTTTTTCAATATGAACATCAGATCCCTTAATTATTATAATTTCATCGTGTTTTATTTTTTCAACTGGAATAAAAGCTGTTTTCCATCCCATATATGAGTCAGAAATTATAAAATTGGAGATTATTTCAGGATTCATATCCTCTTTTTTAAATTTATTATGCTTTATTGATTCTAAATAAGATGTGGAAAAGAGATTAGGAGATTTAAAGAGATTATATTGTCCGGCATTATCAATAAAAACATAATAAATATCTTTTTTCTTATCATAAATAATGCAAGCATATATACCTGTCAAGTTTTCTATAAAACTATTTAATGTGGATTTTTTTATTTCGTCTAAAAATTTTCTAATTGATGGTTCATCTGGAGAGAGCCCTCTAATAAATGGCATTCCCTCCCAATAAACCTCATAATTATCATCCTCATATTTTTTAGTTCGGTTCGTCTTCTCAATCTTTTTTGAGGATAAGTTAAATTTCATGATTTAATTACACTTTGGGTTGTTTATTTAGTATCTAAAAATAATCGTGTCGAGAGAATTATATATTTTTAATCAAAATGACTTATAAATTTTTTTAATTTTTATTTCAAAGTTGAGATTGGTAATCTAATTTAATATCTTGTTGATTTTCAAATAATGATAAAATATTTTAATCATTATAATTAATTATATTTATTTTTTATTTAGTCAGTTGAAAATATCGATTCTATTTAAAATATGAGGCAAGTAGTTATTTTTGGAGCTGGAAACATTGGAAGCCGCCATTTACAAGCGTTAAAACATGTTAAAACTCCTTTAAAAATACATGTTATAGATCCAAGTGTGAATGCTTTAAAAATTTCAAAAGAACGATATGACTCGATTCATCCAGATAAAAATCATCACGGAATATCGTATTCAAATGAATTGAATATTCAAGAAGATAGTATTGATATTGCAATAATTGCTACTACTTCAAAAGTTAGGAGGATTGTAATTGAGAATCTTTTGGAGCAAAAAAGTGTTAACTTTTTCATTTTAGAAAAAATTTTATTTCAAAAAGAAGAAGACTATCTATTTATTGAAAGGTTATTAAATAGTAATAATTGTAAAGCATGGGTTAACTGTACTAGACGTTTATTTCCGTTATATCAAAATGAACTTAAGAAAGTGTTTAATAAAAAGAGAATATTTTTTTCCGTCATTGCAAGCAATTGGAGTTTAATCTCAAATTTAATTCATTATATTGATCTTATGGTATATTTCATAGAATCAGATGCTTTTTCTATTGATACATCTTATTTAAATCCTAATCCAATCTCTACTAAAAGAGAAGGATTTATTGATTTAACGGGAATATTACAAGTTCACTTTAAGAATGGCAGTCATGGCATTTTTAATAGTCTTTCTTCAGGAAATCTTCCAGGAATTATTGAAATTGCATCAGATAGTGATCTTTGTATTATAAATGAATCTGAAGG